>JAFEDM010000442.1 GCA_018241625.1 Pseudomonadota bacterium
CTCGCCGGTGTTCAGCGCCAACCAGGGCGGCGGCGGCTCTCTGAACGCCAGCCGGGACGACAAGGGCAAGACCTGGTCGCTGGGCGCCCAGTACGACGTGGCGCCCGGGATCATGGCCTACGTGACCAGCGGCAGCGGCTACAAGGACGGCGGCTTCAACTCGCGCTCCGCCATCATCCAGCCCTTCACCTTCAACCCGGAAACCTCGCTCACCTACGAGGCGGGCGTGAAGTCGACGCTGTTCGATCACAAGCTGCTGCTGAACGCCGACGTCTTCCGGATGATCGTGCACGACTACCAGCAGTCCGTCCTGCTGGGCACCGGCACCGGCTTCGCCATCGGCAACGCCGGCAACTTCCGCAACCAGGGCTTCGAAATGGACGCCCAGGCCCGGCCGATCGAGCAGTTCAGCCTCACCGCGAGCGCCAGCTACATCGACTCGACGATCACCGGCGGCGCGGATCGGGTGAACTGCGACACCACCTATCCTGTGGCCGGATCGACGCCGCCCGCGAGCTCCGGTCAGTTCACCGACGCGACGCACAAGTTCTGCAACTTCAACGGCCTGACCCTGCCCTATGCGCCGAAGTGGCGGGCGAGCCTGAACGGCAAATGGGAACAGGCGCTGGGCGGCACCGACATGCGCTGGTTCGTCCAGGCGGACATGAGTTACCAAAGCTCGCAGTACATGGACTCCAGCCTGGACCCGCGCTCCTTCCAGTCGGCCTACTCGATCTATGACGCCAGCGCCGGCATCTCCGGCAAGGACGGCAAGTGGCGCCTGTCGGTCTGGGGCAAGAACCTGGCCAACAAGTTCTACTTCGTCGCCGAGGCGGCCCAGACCCAGGCGGCCAACGTCAGTGCCGGCGGTACGGCCGCGGCCAACGGTTTCATCGGCTGGATGGGCCATCCCCGGTCCTACGGCCTGGAGCTGGACTACAAGTGGTGACCGCAGCCGGCCGCGGGGACCGGCCGGCGATCTAACTCCCCTCGAACTGGGGCGCAGGGGCCTGAGACGGCCGCTGCGCCCGGTTTTTCAGGGCCGCTTGAGGACATGTGGATGGATTGGAAGGGGTGTGCAGGCGCGCTCGCGGCGCCCTTGGCGGCGGCCCTGCTGGCGGCGCCCTCGGCCACGGCGCGCGCCGAGGCCGCGCCCGAACGGCCCAACGTCATCATCATCCTGGCCGACGACCTGGGGTACGGCGACCTCAGCGTGCAGGGCGCCAGGGATGTCGCGACGCCGCATATCGACGCCCTGGCCGCCCAGGGCGTTCGCCTGACCGACTACTACGCCAACCAGCCGGTCTGCGCGCCCAGTCGGGCCGGCCTGATGACCGGACGCTATCAGGATCGCTTCGGCTTCGAGTCCAACCCGGGCGCCGCGCAGCGCGTCTCGACCAGCTTCGGCCTGCCGCGCGATCACAAGACCCTGCCGGAGCGGCTGAAGGACCAGGGCTACGCCACCGGCATGATCGGCAAATGGCACCTGGGTTTCACGCCCGCCAACCAGCCTACGGCCCGCGGGTTCGACGATTTCTACGGCTTTCTCGACGGCGCCATGGCCTACGTCCCTGAGGGGAAGACCGGCGCCAAGGCGATCATGCGCGGAACCCAGCCGGCGCCCATGCCCGCCCACACCACCGAGGCCTTCACCGACGAGGGCGTCCGGTTCATCCAGGCGCACAAGGACCGGCCGTTCTTCCTCTATCAGGCCTACAATGCGGTCCACGCGCCGATGCAGTCGACCAAGGCCTATCTCGACCGGTTCGCCACCGAGAAGGACCCCAAGCGCCGCGCGCACCTCGCCATGCTGGCGGCGCTGGACGACGGCGTCGGCCAGATCGTCGAGGCTGTCGACAAGGCCGGCCTGTCCAAGAAGACCCTGATCGTCTTCATCAGCGACAACGGTGGGCCGACCTGGCAGACGACGTCATCGAACGGCCCGCTGAACGGGGTGAAGGACCTGACGCTGGAGGGCGGCATCCGGGTGCCGGCGATCTTCCGGTGGCCGGGGCGCCTGCCGCAGGGCAAGGTCATCCAGTCCGTGGCCATGGAGTTCGACGTCACCGCGACGACCCTGGCGCTCTCTGGGGCGCGGGCGGACCCGGTGATCGAGGGGCGCGATCTGATGCCCTACCTGACCGGGGCGAAGACCGGCGACGTCCACGAGACGCTGTTCTGGCGCATGGGCCGGCAGGGCGCCGAGCGCCACGGCCCGTGGAAACTCGTGAAGGCCGAGGACGCCTGGTATCTGTTCGACCTCAGCAAGGACCTGGGCGAACACCACGACCTGGCTGCGACCCGTCCGGCCCAACTGAAGCAGATGCGCGCCGAATACGACGCCTGGTCGGCGCAGATGGCGCCGCCCGGCTGGAACGGCCGGACCAGCGATGCGCCGCCCGGAGCGCTGAAGGACCTCGTCGATCGCTACATCAAGGGCCTGCCGGTGGAGCCGAAAGAGCTGCTCTACGGCGGCGGGCCGGAATAGGGCGCCATGGACATCACCGGACGGGTCATCGTCATCACCGGCGCCGCCAGCGGTATCGGCGCCGCCATGGCGCGGCGCTTCGCCGCCGAGGGCGCGCACGCCCTGGTGTTGGCCGACATCCAGGCCGCGCCGCTGGAGGCCTTCGGCCAGGTGCTGCGCGCCGCCTTCCCGGCCGTCCGGATCGCCACCCAGGCTTGCGACGTCACCCGCGAGGCCGACATCCAGGCCCTGGCCGCGCTGGCCATCGAGCGCTTCGGCCGCATCGACATCTACTGCTCCAACGCCGGCCTGGTGCTGGACGGGGACGAGACCGCGCCGGACGAGGTCTGGACGCTGAACTGGAACATCCACGTCATGGCCAACGTCTGGGCCGCGCGTGCGGTGATCCCCGACATGGTGACCCTGGGCGAGGGCTATTTCCTGATCACCGCCTCGGCGGCGGGCCTTTTAACCTCCCTGCCCTCGGCCTCCTACGCGGTGACCAAGCACGCGGCCATCGCGCTCGCGGAAAAGCTAGCCATCGACCATGGCGACCAGGGGATCCGCGTCTCGGCCCTGTGTCCGCAGGCGGTGGACACCCCCTTGATGCAGGGCCGCCTGGGCAAGGGCGCTGCGCTGGACGGCGTGGCCACGCCGGAAGACGTCGCCGACTGCGTGGTCCAGGGCCTGGCCGAAGAGCGCTTCCTGATCCTGCCGCACCCCAAGGTGCGCGACTATTTCGCGGTGAAGGCCACCGACTACGAGCGTTGGCTGGCCGGCATGCGCCGTGGCCTCGCCAAGGTGCGCGCCGCCAACGATCCTGGCTGACCAGGCCTCACCCCGCCACCCCGACCGAATCCCGGAGCGACCCGCCATGCCCCATCCGACCTTCGAGACCCTGCTCTATGACGTGGACGGCGGGATCGCGACGATCACCCTCAACCGGCCCGACCGGATGAACGCCTTCACGCCGAAGATGGCGCTGGAGCTGATCGCCGCCTTCGACGCCACCGACGCCGACGACGATGTGGGCGTGGTGATCGTCACGGGCGCCGGGCGCGGCTTCTGCGCAGGCGCCGACCTGGCCGGCGGCGGCGGCACCTTCGGCGAGGGCCGTCAGGCCGAGCGCGCTGCCGTCGGCGACACCGCCGACCTGACCCGCGACGGCGGCGGTCGGGTCACCCTGCGCATCTTCGACAGCCTGAAGCCGGTGATCGCGGCGGTGAACGGCGCGGCGGTGGGCGTGGGCGCGACCATGCAGCTGGCCATGGACGTCCGCATCGCCTCGGACGCCGCCAAGTACGGCTTCGTCTTCGCGCGGCGCGGCATCACGCCGGAAGCCTGCTCGTCCTGGTTCCTGCCCCGGCTGGTGGGCATCTCCACGGCGCTGGACTGGTGCTACTCGGGCCGCGTCTTCCCGGCCGCCGAGGCCCACGAGCGCGGCCTGGTCCGCTCGCTGCATGCCGCCGAAGACCTGATGCCCGCCGCCCGCGCGATCGCCCAGACCTATCTGGAGGCTTCGGCGCCGGTCTCCATGGCGCTCACCCGCCAGCTGATGTGGCGCGGTCTGACGCTCAGCCATCCCATGGACATCCACCGCGCCGACAGCCGCTCGATCCGCGCCCGCGGAAACTCCGCCGACGCCCAGGAGGGCATCGCGTCCTTCCTGGAGAAACGCGACGCCAAGTTCCCGAACAAGGTCTCCACAGACGTTCCAGACGTCTGGCCGGAATGGGAGCAGCCGACCTACCGCTGACGATCCGCCCAGTCTTCCGACCGGACCTCCATCGCAGCGAATCAAAGTCTCGCCGTCGAACGCCAGCAGCGCGCCAAACCCCAGGTCGCGTTTGCTTTTTGATTTGCAGGCGCCGCCGGGCCAGCTTCCGCAGGCCCTCGAGAGTGCAGCCACGTCAGTGAGCTGGGCCGACTGATCGATCGCGACTCCCACGCCGCCAATCTCGCCGTCGCGTCGGGAGATGGCGCTGGAACATGTTGAAAGGCCCGGCGTTTTCTATCCCGCCGGGAGAGTTCGCAATGGCTTCACAGTTCGAAGCGATTGGCGCGTTCGATCGCCCCGCGTCCCAGCAGGCGATCTGAATCTCCGACGACTAACCTATGTGAAGGGCTTGGTGTCTGCGGCCATGTTTCATAAGGCCATGACAGTCAGTTCGCTGCCGGAATCGAGGGCCGCTGGTCGCTCCGCGCCCTTCGAAGCCGCGATGACGAGCTATGCGCCGCTCAGCCTCGAACAACTCGCCCTGGTGCGCGAGTGCCTGGGCGCCCCACATGCCTATCCGGCCGACGCCGAGATCAGCCGCGGCGAGAACGTGGGCGACCACAGGCCGGTGCTGATCGCCAGCGGCTGGGCCGCCGTCACCGCCACCCTGGAGGACGGGCGCCGGCAGATCATCTCCCTGCTGATCGCCGGCGACATCCTGGAGCCGCTGCTTGACCGGCAGCCCGGGCTATCCGTCACGACACTGACGGCTGTCACCACCGTCGACGCCAGCGGCCTCGTGGGCATGCTGCGCGATCGGCTGGCCAGCGACATGCGGCCCCTCGCCGAGGCTTGGGCGCGGATGCGCCAAGCCGTCCAGGCGCGGCTGTTGCGCCAGATCGTCCGGCTGGGCCGTCTGTCGGCCTATGAGCGCACCGCCGAGCTGATGGTCGACCTGCACGCCCGGCAGCGTCGCTGCGGCCTCGCCGACGAACACGGCATGCCTTTGCCGTTGACCCAGGAGATGCTGGCCGACCACCTGGGCCTGTCGGTGGTGCACGTGAACCGCATCCTGCAGCAGCTTCGCCGCGAGGGCCTCATCGTGTTCCGCGCCGGGCGGATCGTCCTGCCGGATCTGCCGAAGCTGGCCCAGGCCACCCGCCGCTAGCCGCGATAGGTTTCCAGGGCGTCGCCCAGGGCAGACTTCAGTTCGCCCAGCCAGGGCTCGTAGGCCCGCCACTGGTCCAGGCCGTCGCGGAAGATCGGCTGGCGCACCTGCTCGGAGCTGGGCGTGCGCACGCTGCGCCGCGTCTTGTGGAATTCGACGCAGGCCGCTTCGAACGGCAAGCCGCAGTGGTCGAGGATGCGCCGGACCTCGCCCTCCAGGTCATCCACCACGTCCTCGTGCTGGACGCGCAGAACCCGGCCCGGCAGGACCTCGTCCCAGTGGCGCATCAGCTCCAGATAGGTGCGGTAGTAGCGCGCGATGTCTTCGGCGCCGTAGGTGAACTCCTGCCCGTGGGCGAACAGCTGTTTGAGGTTGGAGAAGCAGCAGCTCATCGGCTCGCGGCGGGCGTCGATGATCCTGGCGTTCGGCAGCATCAGGTGGATGAGGCCGATGTGCCGGAAATTGTTCGGCATCTTGTCGATGAAGAAGCGTCGCCCGGTGCGGTGTACGGACGTTTCGGCGAGGTAGGCTGCGCCCAGCTCGGCGACCTGGCCTTCGGAGAGCCCGGCGAGCACCCCCGGATAGCGAGGATTTTCCGGGTCCGGGTCGTGGCCGCCCAGCTCGAGCGCCATGCGCTGGATATTGGCGAGTTCCTGGGTGCCCTCGACCTGAGAATGCGACGCCAGGATCTGCTCCAGCAGGGTCGAGCCGGCGCGGGGAAGGCCCAGGATGAAGATCGGATCAGGCCGCGGGTCGCCCCATCGATGCCGTTCACGGAAGAAATCTGCGCCGCAGGCCGCCTTCTGTTGGCGCGTGTTGGTTTCGTGGATCTCCGGGCGGTAGCGGCTCGCGGCCCGGCGCGCGCGGTTGCCGTCCTCGTACCACCGCCAGGACTCCGCCCAATCGCCGCGGTCCTCTAGCGCCTTTCCCAAGGCGAAGCAGAGGTGGACGTGGTCCTCCGCGCCGATATCGGGGCGGCCGGCCTGGGCGCGCATTCGGTCGATCTCGTCGTCGTCGAAGCGGTAGGTCTTGAGGTTGGCGAGGCTCCAGTAGGCGTCGCCGAAATCCGGCCGGGCGGCGACGGCGGCGCGGTAGGAGTCGATCGCCTCCGGCAGCCGGCCGACGGTCTTCAGCGCGTGGCCCAGCCACAGCGGCACGTCCCATGAGCCCGGCATGTCACCCAGCATCTCGCGGTAGACGCCGATCGCCCGCTCATGCTGGCCCACGCCGATGGCGGCGGTGGCGGCGAGCGCGCGGTAGTCCGGGTTCGTCGGCGCCTGGGCCAGCAGCATCTCGATCTGCGGCCCGGCCTCAGCGTACTTCTGCCGTTTGATCAGCGTCTGGGCGTATTCATAGCGCGCCGCCGTGTAGCCGGTCGCGCGGTCGAGCACGGCGTGCAGCAGGACCTCCGCCTCGTCCAGAACGTCGTAGGCGAGGCCGATACGGGCCAGCAGGCGCATGGCCTCCAGATGATCGCCCTCACGCAGCAGGAAAGCGCGGATCATCCGCTCGGCCGGGCCCAGGTCGCCGTCGGAGAACAGGCTGGTCGCGGTGACCACTTCGGGGGGCAGGGCTTTCAGCGTCGCCACGTGTTCGCCGGCGGTGGCGGCGTTCTGCGGCTCGCCCTCCATACCGTAGAGCTTCTCCAGCATGCTCCAGCTGGCCGGCAGGGCCGGGTTGACCCGCACAGCCCGGAGCAGGGCCTCGATCGCGCCCGGAGCATCCTTCACCTGCACCAGGCAGAGCCCGCGCTCCTGGTGCAGTCGGCTGAAGCCGGGCGCGGCGTCCTCCAGCCGGTCCAGCATGGCCATCGCCTCCGGCACGCGGCGCAGGTGGCGCAGGCTGGACGCCGCGATCAGCAGCAGGTCGCGGTTCGCCGGAAACGCCGCGAGCTGCGCCTCCGCACCCGCCAACGCCGCAGCGTGGTCGCCCGCCTGCTGCAATCCGCGCAGCCGGCGGACCTCTTCCTCGACGGACGAGGCGGGCGAGCGATCTGGGGCTGAGGACATCGGGTCCTGAAACAAAAAGGGGCGGCAATGCCTGCCACCCCTCTCCAACAGTTCTGTGACAGTCCGCTCAGTAGGTCGCGGTGATCCGCAGGCTGACCTGCCTCGGCCGCAGCGGCACTTCCGACTTGATGAACTGGGCGGTGCTGGTGAAGGTCGAGGCGTGGCTGTCGCCCAGGTTCTGGCCCACCAGTTGGACCGTCCAGTTGTCCTTCGACACCCCGATGGCGGCGCCGTAGGTGGTGTAGGCCGGCAGCTTGTAGCGCAGGTAGGTGGTGTCCGGGATCGGCTGCTCGGACGGCGCGTCGCCCGGGGTGTAGTTCGCCGGCTGGGTGAACATCTCGCCCACATAGCTGACGTCGGCCTGGGCGAACGCCTTGAAGGGCGCCAGGTCCCAGTCATAGCGGCCGCGCAGGTTCGCCTGCCACTTCGGCGAGAAGGCCGAGATGCCGCCCTGTACGCCGAACGGGTTCACGAAGGGCTTGCCCTTGATCTCGGTGATGCAGTGACCGAGCGTCGGCGAGTTCGGCTCGTTGGCGATCAGGCAGGGCGAGTTCGACTGGGTGTTGTCGTTGTAGGTCGCCGAGCCCTGCACCGTGAACTGGTCGGTGACGCGGCCGCTGAACTGCGCCTCCACACCCTTGATCGTGTAGTCCGGGCCGTTGACCAGGAAGGTCGTGTTGCCCAGGCAGCAGGGCTGGTAGAGCGCGATCTGCACGTTCTTCCACTGCATGTAGTAGGCCGAGACGTTGAGCTGCAGGCGGTGGTCGAACAGCTCTTTCTTCACGCCGATCTCGTTGTTGGTGAGGCTGTCAGGCGAATAGGAGAGCGGGGTCTTGTACTGCGGCACGCCGTTGGCGTCGGGCGCCTTGTCCCGCGCGGAGCGGCTGAAGCCGCCCGGCCGGAAGCCCTGGGAGAAGGTGTAGTAGACCAGGGTGTCGCTGTCCGGCTTCCAGGTCAGGCCGGCGTGGCTCTTGAAGCCCTTGTAGGTGGTGTGCAGGTTCTCGGCGTCGATGTTGGTGTTGTGGCCGCAGACCAGCACGTTCAGGCAGGCCGAGTTGGTGCTGTAGACCGAGCCCGTCTCGTCCTCCTTGTAGTGATACCAGCGCGTGCCGAGCGTGACCGTCAGGTTCGACAGGATGTCGTAGTCGACGGAGCCGAACACCGCCGTCTGGTCGTAGCCGCGCTGCACTTCCTCACCGAAGCCGGTGTTGTCGGGCCGCGGGCCCGGCTCGTTGGTCGTCGACCCTGGGAACGGCTCGTCGTTGCCCAGGCACGGCAGGCCGCCGGCCTTCGCATTGGCCAGGTTGTTGCCTTCCCGGCACGAGGGGATCGTCTTGTAGTTGAAGTCCATGGTGTCGAAGATGCGGAACTTCTCGTAGAAGACGCCGCCGATCGCGCGGATCTTCCAGCTGTCCGGGGTGCTGATCCGGATCTCGTGGTTCTCGTGGGTGTTGCGCACCACGTCATGCCAGCTGGTGACCGGCGAGTAGCAGGTCAGCGGCGTGCCCTTGCCCAGCAGGCCGGCCGTGCCGCCGGTGCACTCGTAATACTGGCCGTACAGGGTGCGCGAATAGTTGGTGTAGTCCATCTGTTGGTTGATGTGCCGGGTCATGTAGCCCCCGGTGTAGATCAGCTTGAAATCGCCGATCTTGCCGTTGACCGTCCAGGCGGTGTTGACGAACCGGTCCTTGTCGTAGGTCGGCGAGAAGACCGTCGTTTCCAACGGCTTCAGCGGCTGGAAGTCCGACCCCACCGGCAGGGTGGTCGACAGGCCCTCGGCGTCGAGGTCCTGGAAGCTTTCCGAGATCAGCACGTCCCAATCGTTGGTGACCTGGTAGAGCGCCTCGAAGCGCGCGCCGTCGTGGGTGACGGGGTTCCAGTTCTTGCGGGCCAGGGCGTTGTTGTTGACCTGCTGCTGCGACGCGTTGGGGATGGTGCAGAAGCCGGTCTGCGGCCCGGGCGGCAGGCCGTTCGGGCATTTGCCGGCCGTGGGCGAGATCCCGAAGTAGGCGTTGTTGTCGACGTTGTTGCGCGTGAAGGTCGACGGCACATTGTCGATGTAGCCGCCCTGGTGGTCGTTGTAGATCACCCCGCGGATGGCCAGCTTGTCGGTGATGATCGGGACGTTCAACACCGCGCTGAACGAGGTGCTGGGGTCGCCGTGGGTCTGGACGCCGTAGCTGGCGTCGACCGCCCCTTCGAAGCTGTTGAACTTCGGCTTCTTGGTGATGTAGCGCACCGCGCCGGCCTCGGCGCCGCCGCCGAACAGGGTGCCTTGCGGGCCTTCCAGCACTTCGACCCGATCGATGTCGGCCAGGTAGAGGTCGATGTTGCGCGCGGGGAACTGCATGGACTGCTCGTCCAGATAGACCGCGACGTTCGGGAAGTTGCCGACCGTGGCGCTGGACTGATTGCCGGCGAAGCCTGCGGACAGGCCGCGCATGTAGATGTTGCCCTGGCCGGGACCGTTCTTGGCGAATTCGATGTTGGGGGTGATCCGGATCAGGTCGTCGAAGGTGGTGATGTTGCGGGCGGCCAGCTGGGCGCCCGAGAAGGCCTGGATGGTCATCGGCACGGACTGGGCCGACTGCTCGCGCCGCTCCGCGGTGACGATCACTTCCTCCAGCGTGGCCGAGGCGGCGCTCGCGTCGGCGGCGTCCGCGCCGGCGGCCGCGGCGGCGTGCGCCTGGATCGCAGAACCGCTCAGGACCGCGGCTACGGCGCAGGACACCAGATAGTTGGCCTTCATGCTTATCCCCCTTGTTGATCGCCACGAAACACCGCGGGGTCGTGGAGGATGAAATTTCCTCCGTAGACGGCCTAATCCGACCCCGACAAATCGAGCGCCTCGGCGCCGCGTGGCGCCGGACGTCAAATGTGAAGCTCCGCGTATGGGGGATGCGCGTGACGCTTCGGTGACCCGAATACTGCGGTTATTTGAATGTTTGCCGACGCGCCGATGACGCGTGGGACAGCCACCGGGCCCAATTCCCTGCACCCTAAAGGATTGCGACTAAGGCCCCTCGCATGGTCGCAAGCGTCTAATAGACCGTAGACGGACCAGTTTGCGGTCCCGGGCCGGGCTGAGCGTGGAAAATGACGATCAGGAACCCGATTCAGGAGAGCGTGAGCCCGACGAAGTCGCGGACGACTCCGGCGCCAGCGTCACGACGCGGCGATCCGGCCGGCGATCTCATGGACCAGCGGCATCAGCTGCGAGACGTCTTCGATCACGAAGTCGGCCCCGGCCGCGCGCAGGGCCCGCTCGGCCTCGGCCAGCCGCGCCTTGCGCTCGGCCTCCGGCAAGGCGTTGTAGGCCTGCGGGTCCAGGCCCATTTCGTTGCCGGACGCGGCCAGGCCCACGGTCCAGCAACCGGCGGCCTTGCCCTCGGCCATGCCGACCGGCGCGTCGTCCACCTTGATGCAGGCTTCCGCGGGCCAGGCGTCGAGTTCGATCAGCGCCTTCCAGGCCATCAGCGGCGCGGGCCGGCCGCTAGGCGTCTCGCCGGCGCAGACCACCACCTCAGGCGAATAGCCCTGCTGGGCCGCCGCCGCCAGGATCGGCGCCATCATCGCGCGCGTATAGCCGGTGCCCGATCCGATCCGCACGCCCAGGGCCTTGAGCTCGCGAGCGACCTGCGCCGCGCCGGGGATGAGCTGGGCGCTGCGGGCCGCGGCGGCCGCCATGGCCAGCTCCAGCCGCTCATAGAGCGCCAGGACCTCGCCCTCGCCGGCCGTCGCGCCCTTGGCCGCCGCCCATCGCGCGGCGACGCCCGGTTGGGCCAGGATCGCCCGCAGGTGGTCCAGCTTGGCCTTGCCCATGTCGGCGCGGGCCTCGGCCTCGCTGAGCTCCAGCCCCTCGGCGGCGAACACCTCGATCAGGGCGCGCACCGGCGCCATGCAGCCGAAGTCGACCATGGTGCCAGCCCAGTCGAAGATCACCGCCCTTACGGGAAAGCCAGAGGAGGGAAAACTCATGCCGCGGCCTCCGCTTCGAGCCCCAGAAGGTCGCCGACCACCCGCTCGGCGATGCCGAAGCCGGTGGACGCGCCGGTGCCGCTGGTGACGATCACCAGGCGCACGCCCGGCTCCGGCGTGTCGATCAGATAGGGCTGCGCGTCCGCCGAGGCGTAGACGCCGGTCCAGCGCTCCACGACGGGCGGCGCGGGCTGCCCGACCGCGCGGGCATATTCGTCGAGGATCGCGGCTTCCGCCTCCGCCGGCGCAAACGGCCCGGGCAGGTCGGCATAGTGGTGGCTGTCGCCGACGATCAGGCCGCCGTCGCCGCCTTGCGCCACGATCAGGTGCACCCCGTGGTCGTAGGCCTCCGGATGCGCGGCGCGCAGCCTGGCCTCCAGGGCGCGCGCCTCCGGCAGGGCCGCGTAGCCGCGATAACGGGTCAGGCTCAG
>JAFEDM010000443.1 GCA_018241625.1 Pseudomonadota bacterium
TGTTTCGCTCCCCTTGCCGCTTTTGTCCCATCCGTAAGCAGACCAGACAAGAGGTTGGGAGCAGCCTCAGCGGCGGATCAGACCCTGCTGGCGCATCCGCCAGACCAGTTGATCGACGCGGTCCTGGCCGAAGAAGGGCTCGCCATTGAAGACCATCATCGGCACGCCCCAATGGCCGGCGGCGCGCTGGTCGACCTGGTTCTTCTCGACCACGGCGACGTAGCGGTCCGGGTCGGCGGCGACGGCGGCGTCCAGCTCGGCGAGGTCCAGGCCGGCGCGTTCGGCGGCGCGGGCCAGGTGGTCGCCTTCGTGCCAGCCTTCGGTCTCGCCGCTCCAGATCGTGTGGCTGACCTCGCGTAGGAACGGCAGACCCCGGCCGCGCTCCACCGCGGCGACGCCCAGGTGCGTCAGGCGTTGAATATAGGGCTGCTTCATCCGGTAGCCCTCTTCCGGCGATTGCTGCACGGGATCGGGCCTGGGCCAGCGGAACGGCAGCTCGCGGAAGGCCGCCTCCCGGAAGATGTCGACCATGAAGTAGCGGACCCAGAGCGGGTCCTGCTGTTCGAAGAACTCCGGCGTGCGCACCGCCAGCGGGTAGACGGGCCGCACGTTGCAGACCACGTCGTGATCGCGCTCCAGCGCCACGAGCCTGGGCGTGACCAGGTAGGAATAGGGCGAGCGGAAAGACCAATAGAGGTCGTAGCTGAGCGTCATGGCGTCCCTCCCCCACCAGCCCGTCGATGGGGCTGGATATAGTGACACTATGTGTGTCATATTCTCCGGCAACTCAAGCGGGAGGATACGATGGGTCAGCGAAACTTTGCGACGGCGGCGGCGCTGGTCCTGGGGCTCCTTTCGGCCGGACTGGCGACGCCCGCCCTGGCGCAGGGGCCGATGGCCGCGGCGCCGGCGGCGACCTACGACGGGCTGAAGGTGACCCTTTGCGGCACCTCGGGGCCGTTGCCGATCCGCGACCGGGCCAAGGCCTGCGTGGCGATCCAGGCCGGCAGCGACTTCTACCTCGTGGACGTCGGGCCGGAGTCCACCGAGAACCTGCAGGCTTGGCGCATGCCGATCGCCGAGGCGAAGGCGGTGTTCCTGACCCACCTGCACTCCGACCACATCGGCGAGGTCGGCGAGTTCAACATGCAGAGCTGGGTGGCCGGCCGGCCGCAGCCGCTGATCCTGGTGGGACCGACCGGGACCGACCACGTCGCCGCAGGCTTCAACGAGGCCTATTCCCAGGACCACATCTTCCGCAACGCCCACCACGAGCATGGCGAGGTGAAGCTGCCGATCGCCGCGGGCCTGCTGAAGCCGCAGATCGTGCCGACCGGCCCCGCGACCTCGGTGGTCTGGAAGAAGGACGGCCTGACCGTGACCGCGATCGCGGTGCACCACGATCCGGTGAAGCCCGCCTACGCCTACCGCTTCGACTACAAGGGCCGCTCGGTGGTTGTGAGCGGCGACACGGCCAAGTGGCCGCCGCTGGCGACGGCGTCCAAGGGCGCCGACGTGTTGCTCCACGAGGCCCAGAACGCCCAGATGACCGGCATGATGGTCCAGGGGCTGAAGGCCATGGGCAACGCGCGCATGGCCTCGGTGATGGCCGACACGGTCAGCTACCACACCACGCCGGTGGAGGCCGCCGACATCGCCCGCGCGGCCGGGGTGAAGCGGCTGGTGCTCTATCACCTGACCCAGGCCGGCCTGCCGTTCTACAACCCGGAGACCTTCACCAAGGGGATGAACGACGGCGGCCCGCTGGACTGGCGGCTGTCGAAAGACGGCATGACCATCGAGCTGCCGGCCATGAGCCCGGACATCAAGTTCGGGCAGCTTCCCGGGTGATCCGCCGGAAATAGGCGAGCCGCGCGAGCACGATCGCCGCGTCATAGGGCAAGGCCAGCGCCTCGCGCAGGTGCATCTTCGCCCAGTAGTACCGACGCGTGCCGGACGGCCCGCGGTCGGTGGGGCTCGCCGCGCTGGGGACGCCCAGCAGGGCCAGCAGCAGACGGCAGCGCGGCTGGTGGTAGCTGTCGGTGCAGACGACGCAGCCGTCCAGGCCTTCGCGCCGGACGAAGCGCGCGGCGGCCACCACGCTCTGCAGGGTGTCCAGGCTCTCCTCGTCCAGCACGATGCGCGCGGCCGCGACGCCCTGCGCCAGCAATTCCTGGCGCATGACCGAGGCTTCCGACGGTGGCGTGGCGCCGACACCACCCGAGCAATACACCGGCGCGTCCGGCCGCTCGGCCGCGGCCCGCACGGCATAGCGGATGCGCCGCCTCAGCGACGGCGACGCGCGACCGTCCGGCAGGACGGCGGCGCCGAAGATCACGATAGCCGGGCGCTGCATGGCGCGAGCATAGCCGCGCCCGCGGCCGCGTCGCCTAGATGTTCATCGGCGGCGCATAGGCCTGGATCAGGTCGCTGCGCTCGGCCTCGCGGACGGCGCGGGTGACGTTAAGCCGGGTCATCATGCGCGCGTCGCGATAGGTCTCACGCGCCTTTTCCAGCTCCTTCTTCCAGGTCTGGTTGGCGAGGTTGTCGGTCTCGCCGGCGAACACCACCGTGGCGCCTTCCTTGGTGACCCTGGCGATGACGTAGTTGGCGCCCGCCGGCGGCAGGAAGCGCTCCTCCTCCAGCGGGGTATATCGATAGCGGGCGCCGGACTTGCCGGCGAACTCGTACTGACGGCTCAAACGAAACGCTCCACCCTTTAAGCCCTGGACCCTGCCCCGATCGGCTTCTGCCCATCGGCGGGAACAGGGTCGTCGCGTCCTAATGAGAGCCCTCCCGGCCACGACGATCCGCGCGGGTGGGAAAAGCTCTGGCGTCGGCCCCTCTGCCGAACCATCTGCAATGCTGGCGTGCAGGCTTGACGAAATCTGGGCTGAGCTTGGCCATGGGGACTGGACGTGGCCGTGACGTCGAAAAGGATGAGCGCGCAACGAGGTAGCGGAACAACCTCGACCATAAGGCGTTCGGGCCTAAGCGCGGCCTCTGCTAGGGTCACGGCGCCTCTGAGGGCGCGACTCGACGGCGGTCCGCCGACGGCCGAACTGACACCGGAGACCGGGACGTAGGTGGACACCCAGGCCGATTTCAGCGTCAAGGACGCCGCCGCGAAGGACGGGGCCGCCGGGGACGGCGCGCGCCCGACCGTCGCGCTCAGCGGCGACTGGACCGCCCACAGCCTGGGCGACGCACCGGCGCGCCTGGCGCAGACGCTGCGCGACCGTGGCTCCACGCCGATCGACATGCGCCGGGTGCGCCGCCTGGACACCGCCGGCGCCTATGCCCTGATCCGCGCCGTCGGCGCGGATTTCGATATCAAGGCGGTGCGCGCCCGCCCCGAAAGCGCGCGCCTGCTGGAGCTGGTGGGCGCGGCGGTCCGCGTGAAGCCCATCACCCAGCGCCCGCCGCGCGGGTTCCACGAACTCACCGTGCGCCTGGGCAAGGGCGTGGTGAACATCGGCTACGAGTGGATCGACACCCTGGCCTTCCTGGGCCACCTGCTGGTGGCGATCGCCCGGGCCGCGGTCTACCTGGTGACCAATCCCAAGCGGATTCGCTGGGCCGCGATCTTCTCCCTGGCCGAACGCGCCGGGCTGGACGCCATCCCGATCGTGGCGGTGACCTCGTTCTTCATTGGGGCGGTGGTGGGCCTGCTGGGCGCCAACATGCTGAGCCAGTTCGGGGCCCAGGTGTTCGCGGTGGAGCTGATCGGCATCGCGGTGCTGCGCGAGTTCAACATCATCATCACCGCCGTGCTGCTGGCCGGCCGCTCGGCCTCGGCCTTCGCCGCCGAGATCGGGGCGATGAAGATGAACCAGGAGATCGACGCCATGCAGGTGATGGGCGTCGACCCGTTCGAGGCCCTGGTGCTGCCGCGGTTCACGGCGCTGCTCGTGATCATCCCCTTGCTGACCTTCGTCGCCACCCTGGCCGGCCTGCTGGGCGGCCTCGTGGTGGTCTGGTCGGCGCTGGACCTCGGGCCGACCTTCTTCCTGCAGCGGATCGTCGACAATGTGGGGCCCACCCACTTCTGGATCGGCATGTCCAAGGCGCCGGTCATGGCCGCGGTGATCGCCGGCATCGGCTGCCGCCAGGGGCTTGAGGTCGGCGGCGACGTGGAATCCCTCGGCCGGCGGGTGACCGCCGCGGTGGTGCACGCCATCTTCGCGATCATCATGATCGATGCGGCCTTCGCGCTCCTCTACATGAAGCTGAACCTGTGACCGACAGCGCGACATCGACCGTCCGCGAGGAAGACCTCAGCGACGACGACCTGCTGGACAGCGAAGGGCCGGCCGTGGAGGTCCGCGGCCTGATCTCGGCGTTCGGCGACAATGTGGTGCACGACGGGCTGGACCTCACGGCCGAACGCGGCGAGGTGCTGGGCGTGGTCGGCGGCTCCGGTTCTGGCAAGTCGGTGCTGCTGAACACCATCATCGGCCTTCGGGTCCCCCAGGCCGGCGTCATCAAGGTGTTCGGTCAGGACATCGAGCGCGCCTCGCGCCGGCGCTGGAGCGCCATCGAGCGCCGCTGGGGCGTGCTGTTCCAGCAGGGGGCGCTGTTCTCCAACCTGACGGTCCGCGACAACGTCGCCTCGCCGATGTTCGAGCACACCACCCTGGGCAAGAAGGAGATCTACGAGCTCTCCGACCTGAAGATCGCCCTGGTCGGCCTGCCGCCCCACGCTGGGGACCTGAAACCCTCGGAACTGTCGGGCGGCATGAGGAAGCGCGTCGGCCTGGCCCGCGCCCTGGCGCTCGACCCCGAGCTGCTGTTCCTCGACGAGCCCACCGCCGGCCTCGACCCGATCAGCGCCGCGGCCTTCGACGAGCTGATCAAGGACCTTTCCGACAGCCTGGACCTGACGGTGTTCATGATCACCCACGACCTCGACACCCTCTACGAGATCACCGACCGCGTGGCGGTGATCGCCGACAAGAAGGTGGTGGCCACCGCGCCCGTGCGGGAGCTCGAGCACAACAAACACCCCTGGATCCAAGAGTATTTCCTGGGGCCGCGCGGTCGCGCCGCGGCTAAGGTGAAGACGGAAGCCTGATGGAAAAGAACGCCAACTACGCCCTGGTGGGCCTGTCCTCGCTGATCCTCTTCGTGGGGTTGGTGATCTTCGTCGTCTGGCTGGCGCGCGTGTCGTTCTCGCAGGAGTACGACCTCTACGACATCGTCTTCGACGGCCCGGTGCGCGGCCTGAACCAGGGCGGCGAGGTGCACTTCAACGGCATCAAGGTGGGCGAAGTGACCAAGATCGCGCTCGACCGGACCAACCCCAGCCGGGTGATCGCCCGGGCGCGGGTGACCTCCGACGTGCCGATCCGCATCGACAGCTACGCCACCCTGGAGCCACAGGGCATCACCGGCGTGAACTATGTGCAGATCACCGCCGGCACGCCGTCGAAGCCGCTGTTGAAGGTGGTGGAGCGGGCCAAGTGCCAGTCCGTCGGCCTGAACGCCTGCATTCCGATCCTGAAGAGCCAGCGCAGCGCGCTGTCCGACCTGCTGGAAGGCGGCGGCACGGTGCTGACACGCACCATCGAGGCGCTGGACCGGGTGAACCGGGTGCTTAGCGACCAGAACATCAAGTCCTTCTCGACCACGCTCTCCAACGCCCAGGCGGTGTCGGAAGAACTGAAGGAGAAGAAGGAGATCATCGCCGACGCCCAGAAGCTGATCCAGGACCTGGACAGCGCGACCCAGCATGCCGACGGGGTGATCCAGTCGACCCAGGGGCTGGTCGACGGCGACGGCAAGCGCAGCATCAAGAACATCGCCGACGCCGCCGACGAGGCGAAGAAGGCCGCCACCTCGCTGAAGGTGATGATCGACAAGCTGCAGGGCCCGACCAGCGACTTCGCCAACAACGGCCTGCCGCAGATCACCTCGGCCCTGTTCGAGCTGCAGCGCGCCGCCCAGTCGCTGGAGCGGCTGGTCAACGAGATCCAGAAGAGCCCCACGGGCGCCCTCGGCAAGGGGCCGGCCGAGGAAATGAAGGTGAAGCCATGATCCGCCCTGCCCTGTCTTCGGGCCTACGCCTCGCAGCCCTCGGCGTCTGCGCCGTGGCTCTGAGCGGCTGCATCTCGCTGCTGCCGAAGAGCAAGCCGGCGCAGATGTACAGCTTCGCCTCGCCTCCGGCGGCCGGCACGACGCCGCCGCCCTCGGGAACTGTGGCGGTGTTCCACTCGAACGGCCGGTTCCAGGACGAGGCGGCGGACGACCGGATCCTGACCATTACCGGCGGCAGGGCGGCCTATATCGCCGACACCCGTTGGGTGGCCCCGGCCGAGACCCTGTTCAACGAGGCCGTGGTCAATGCTTTCGACGCGAGCCCGCTGCACCTGATCAGCCGCGGGCAGCAGGGGCGGTTCGGTTATGCCCTGCGCTACGACGTCCGGAGCTTCGAGGCCCGCTACGACAACGGGGCGAAGGCCGCGCCGACCGTGGTCGTGCGCATCCACGCCGCGCTGACCAAGGCCGATCAGACGAGCGTCGGCGAACAGGACATCGAGGTGCGGGCCCCGGCGTCCGACAACCGGGTCACGGCGATCGTCGCCGCGTTCCACAAGGCCAGCGACGAGGCGATCGGAAAGCTGGTGGCCTGGACCGAAGCCAACGCCACCCAGCCGACGGCCTAGCGGCGCTAGACCAGGCCCGCCTGCATGCGGGCGGCCTTGACGGTGTTCTGCAGCAGGACGGCCACGGTCATCAGGCCAACGCCGCCGGGAACCGGCGTGATCCAGCCGGCGACCTCTTTGGCTTCCTTGAAGTGGACGTCGCCGACCACCTTGGTCCTGCCCTCGGCGGCCTTGATCGGATCGTCGAAGGGCACGCGGTTGGTGCCGACGTCGATCACCGCAGCGCCGCGCTTGATCCAGTCGCCGCGGATCACCCGCGGACGGCCCACCGCGGCCACCAGGATGTCGGCCTCGCGGCAGACCGCCGGCAGGTCGGCGGTGCGGGAATGGGCGATGGTGACGGTGCAGTCGGCCTGCAGCAGAAGCTGCGCGACCGGGCGGCCCACCAGCACCGAGCGGCCGACCACCACGGCGCGCTTGCCGCTCAGGTCGCCCAGCGTCT
>JAFEDM010000444.1 GCA_018241625.1 Pseudomonadota bacterium
AGCGTGGTCGCCACCGGCATGGACGGCGCCTCGATCGCCGCCATCGAGCCCAAGATCGAGCGCCGCGCGATGACCGCGCCGCCGCTGCGCGTGCCGGACGCGACGCCGGTGGCCGCGGCGCCCGAGCCGATCGCCGAACCCGTCGCCGCCTCGATCGCGGCCGAGGAAGAGCAACAGGATTTGTACGCCGCCCCGGTGGCGGCCGTCGTAACCCCCGCGGCGGCTCCGGAACCGGTGGTGGTGCAGCCGGTCGCGCGCATCGTCGACCCGGCGGTCTCGGAACCCGAGGACGAGCCGCTGTTCGCCGAGCCGGCTTTCGAGGAACGCCGTCCGCGCGGCGGGTTCCTCAGCATCTTCGGCGGCCGCCCGCGCTACGACACCGGCGCGCCGGCCCCGCAACCCGCGCCGATGCAGACGCGTCCCGCGCCCGTCCGCGGCGGCGCCCAGCCGGTCGAGGCCGTGCAACCCGAGGAACAGGCGCACCAGGGCGAAGACCTGGAGATCCCGTCCTTCCTGCGCCGCCTGGCGAACTAGGGGTTCGGTCCCACACCGCTGCGAAGGGCCGGGTTCGCCCGGCCCTTTTGCATTTCAGGCCATCGCTTCAGCCTGCGCCCTATGGTTTCTAAGTTTTGGGTGTGGCGCAAGCGCGACATCTGGGGATCCCCTAGGGTAAGCCATTGTCTTGAAATTGGTTTTCGTCGGCTCGATCCTGGCCGGCAAATGTCCGTCGGCCACCTTCCGTTAACCGTCCGGACACCGAAACAAAGCGAAACAGGGATTGTCTTGTTGCGCCGCACCAAGCGGCCTAACGCAACCGTCGGGCTCGCGCGTGAGGCGAGCCGTCGCGTTCCGAGGAAGGTTCCAGCGTGGCAGACGGGTTCCAGAGCGGCGCCTTCCAGCACACCGTCAAGACGCCGGCGCTGTTCGCGGGCGTGGGCGTGCATACCGGGGAATACACCCAGGTCGCCGTGCGTCCGGCCGAGGCCGACGCGGGCGTCGTCTTCGTGCGCGTGGATGTGACCGACCGGGACAATCGCGTGCCGGTTTCGCCGGAAGCGGTCTGCAAGACCCAGCTGGGCACGGTGATCGGGAACGCCGCGGGCGTGACCGTCGCCACCATCGAACACCTGATGGCCGCCCTGGTGATGAGCGGTATCGACAACGCCGTGGTCGAGCTCGACGGGCCGGAGATGCCGATCATGGACGGCTCGTCCTGGCCGTTCCTGAAGATCCTCGACCGCGCCGGGCGCCGCGCCCAGGGCGCGCCGCGGCGTTTCATCGAGATCATCGACACCGTCGAGGTGGTCGACGGCGACAAGCGCGCCGCGCTGAAGCCCGCCCTGCAATTCGAAGTCGCCTTCGCCATCGAGTTCCCGACCGCCGTCATCGGCCGCCAGGAGATCGACATGCCGATGGACGAGGCCGCGTTCCGCCGCGAGCTGGCCGACTGCCGCACCTTCGGCTTCCTGCACGAAGTCGAGGCCCTGCGCGCCATGGGGCTCGCCCGCGGCGGCTCCATGGACAACGCCGTGGTGATCGAGGGCGACCGGATCCTGAACCCGGAAGGCCTGCGCCGCCCCGATGAGTTCGTGCGCCACAAGGCCCTGGACGCCATCGGCGACCTCTATGTCCTGGGCCTGCCGATTCTCGGCCGCTTCGAGGGCGAGCTGGCCGGCCACGGCATCAACAACCAGCTGGTCCGCGCGCTGGCCGCCCGTCCGGACGCCTATCGCGTCGTGACCTTCGCCGACGAGATCGCGGTCGCGGTCTAGCCATTTTTCGCGGCCATGACTCGTGGCGGGAGATGCGACTCCCGCACGCGTTTGATCCGGACGCCCCCTGGTGTAGAAGCGATGCTTCGCGTGGGGGCGCGCGTTGGCTGTTGAGGTGAAGGTGCCTTTCTCTTTGAACTCGGCTCTCCGCGGGTCCTTTGTCCGCCCGACGCTGGTTGTCCTGATGTGCGGCGTCGCGATCGCCGGTTGCTCGACCCTGCGCAAGCCCGCGCCGAAGCCGAAACTCGCCTATGAGGAGCGGCCGGTGGAGCTGCTCTATTCCACTGGCGCCGACCGCATGGACCATCACCTGTGGAACCAGGCGGTCGAGTACTTCCAGGAAGTGGAGCGTCAGCACCCCTATTCGGAGTGGTCGCGGCGCGCGATCCTGATGCAGGCCTTCGCCCACTATCAGGCCAACAGCTACGACGAGGCCATCGCCGACGCCGACCGCTTCGTCGCGCTCTATCCCGGCAACCAGGCGGCGGCCTATGCCCACTATCTGAAGGCCATCTGCTACTTCGAGCAGATCGTCGACGTGGGCCGCGACCAGGCCTCCACCGGCCAGGCGCTGGAAAACCTGCGCGAGGTGGTCTCGCGCTACCCGCACACCGAATACGCCCTCGACGCCCGGCTGAAGATCGACATGGTCAACGACCAGCTGGCCGGCAAGGAGATGGCCATCGGCCGCTGGTACCTGCGCCAGAACGACACCCTGGCGGCGATCAACCGCTTCAAGACCGTGGTCGACCGCTACCAGACCACCAGCGACGCGCCCGAGGCGCTCTACCGCCTGGTGGAGGCCAACCTGACCCTGGGCCTGATGGAAGAGGCCAAGAAGGACGGCGCGGTGCTGGGTTACAACTACCCGGGCGACCAGTGGTACATCGACGCCTACAACCTGCTGTCGTCCAAGGGCCTGCGGCCGGCGATCATCCCGGCCGTCAGCAGCAAGCGCAGCGTGTTCCACCCGGCGATCACCAAGGACAAGTCGAGCACCATCGCCCCGCCGACCACCACCGCCCAGGCGGCGGCGACCAAGACCACGCCGGTGAAGGCTCCGGTCGATCCGGACAAGGACGACGCCGCGCCCGCCAAGACCAAGAAGCCGCGCAGCAGCTGGTTCCACCTCCCGTTCAGCCACCGCGGCGAGCCCTCGGTGGAGGCGCCGAGCCCGGATCCGACGCCGACGCCCACGCCGGGCCCCGGCCAGAACTAGGACCTTTAGGCGCGCCGCTCCCGGCGCGCCTTCCTTGTGAGAACAAAACATGATCAACTGCGCGCGGGTTGGCGGCGTGGCCGTTGATTCTATGGACTGGGCGCAGAGGCGGTCATGCTGATCGGACTGTGGATCCGCGACGTGGTGCTGATCGAGGCCCTGGACCTCTCCATCGGTCCGGGGCTGACGGTGCTGACCGGCGAGACCGGGGCCGGCAAGTCGATCATCCTGGACGCGCTCGGCCTGGCGGTGGGCGCGCGCGCCGACGCGGGCCTGGTGCGCCGCGGGGCGGCCCAGGCGGCGGCCTCGGCCGTGTTCGCGCCGGCGCCGGATCATCCGGTTTGGGACCTGCTCGAAGACAAGGGCCTCAGCTACGCGCGCGACGAGGACCTGGTCCTGCGCCGCACGCTCAGCGCCGACGGGCGCAGCCGCGCCTTCGTCAACGACCAGGCGACCGGCGTGGGCGTGCTGAAGGAGGTCGGCGAGGCTCTGTTGGAGGTGCACGGCCAGCATGAGACCGTGGGCCTGCTCGACGCGCGGACGCATCGCCCGCTGCTGGACGCCTTCGGGGCGCTGGACGGGCAGGGCCGGGCGGTGACCGAACGCTGGCGCGCTTGGCGCGCGTCGAGGGAGGCGGTCGCGGCCCTGCGCGCCGAGGCCGATCGCGCCGACGCCGAAACCGAGGAGCTGACCCTACGCCTGGCGGAACTGGATCGCCTCGATCCACGCGAGGGCGAGGAGACCGAGCTGGCGGAGCAGCGCGCCATCCTGGGGGCCTCGGAAAAGGCGTTGAGCGACATCGCCGGCGCGCGCGAGGTGTTCGAGGGGCTGTCGCCGAAGGTGGCGAGCGCGGTGCGCGCGCTGGACCGGGCGCGCGAGCGGGCGCTGCTGGCCGGCGCGGCTGAGGGCGGCACGGCGGTCCGCCGCCTCGCCGAAGCGTCGGCGGCGCTGGACCGGGTGCTGATCGAGGCGGCCGAGGCCGAGGCGGCGGTCGATGCGGCGGCGGAGGCTTTCGACTTCGAGCCCGACCGGCTGGACAAGACCGAGGAGCGGCTGTTCGACCTGCGCGGCCTCGCCCGCAAGCTGCACGTGAGCGTGGAGGAGCTGCCGGCGCTGCGCGTGCGCTTCGCCGAGCGGCTGCAGGCGGTGGAATGCTCCGCCGACGCCCTGAAGGCGGCCGAAGCGGCGCTGGCGGAGGCGAAGGCGGCCTATCTGGCGGCGGCCGGTGAACTCTCGGCCGCGCGCGCCGCCGCCGGCGAGCGGCTGGCCACGGCGGTGATGGGCGAGCTTGCACCGCTCAAGCTGGAAAAGGCCCGGTTCCGCGTCGTCGTGGAGCCGCTGGCGGAGGACAAGGCCGGGCCGGCCGGCCTGGACCGGGTGGCCTTCGAGATCGCCACCAATCCGGGCGAGCCCTTCGGCGACCTGGGCGCCATCGCCTCCGGCGGCGAACTGGCGCGTTTCGCCCTGGCCCTGAAGGCGGCGCTGGCGGGCCGTGGCGCCGGGCCGACCCCGCTGATGATCTTCGACGAGGTGGACCAGGGTGTCGGCGGCGCGGTGGCCGACGCGGTGGGCCTGCGCCTGAAGCGCCTGGCCGGCGAAGCCCAGGTGCTGGTGGTCACCCACAGCCCGCAGGTCGCCGCGCGCGGCGACGCCCACTGGCGCATCGCCAAGGCCGGCGAGGGCGAGCGCCTGCGCACCGCCGTCGAACCCCTGGCGCCCGCCGCCCGCGAGGAGGAGATCGCCCGCATGCTGGCCGGCGCCGAGATTACCGACGCCGCCCGCGCCGCGGCGAGGGCGCTGATCGGGGCGTGATTTCCTCTCCCGCTTCGCGGGAAAGGAAGGGCGCGGTAGAGGTTTTCGATGCCCGTGAATCTAACTCCTGTCGCCGACCTCACGCCCGATCAGGCTGCCGAAGAGCTGGCGTGGCTGGCCGAGGAGATCGCCGGCCACGACATCCGCTACCACCAGCAGGACGCGCCCACGATCTCGGACGCGGACTACGACGCGCTGAAGCAGCGTAACCTGGCCATCGAGACGCTCTTCCCGGAGCTCGTGCGCGACGACTCGCCCTCGCTGAGGGTGGGCGCGGCGCGGTCGGCCCAGTTCGCGCCGGTCACGCACGGCGTGCCGATGCTCAGCCTCGACAACGCCTTCGCCGATGAGGAGGCGGTGGATTTCGACCGGCGGATCCGGCGGTTCCTGAACCTCACGCCTGATGAGCCCGTGGGCTACACCGCCGAGCCGAAGATCGACGGCCTGAGTTGCTCGATCCGCTACGAGAAGGGCCGGCTGGTCCAGGCCGCCACGCGCGGCGACGGGCGCACCGGCGAGGACGTCACCGCCAACGTCCGCACGATCGCCGACGTGCCCGAACGCCTAGGCGGCGACGGCTGGCCGGACGAGATCGAGGTGCGGGGCGAAGTCTACCTGAGCCACGAAGCCTTCGCCGCCCTCAACGCCGCCGCCGCCGAGGCCGGCCAGAAGACCTACGCCAATCCGCGCAATGCCGCGGCCGGGTCGCTGCGCCAGGTCGACCCGAAGATCACCGCCGCGCGGCCGCTGGCCTTCTTCGCCTATGCCTGGGGCAGCCACAGCGAGGCCTTTGCGACCACCCAATGGGAGGCGCTCCAGAAGCTGAAGGCCTGGGGTTTTTCCACGACGCCGCAGAGCGAGCGGGTGGAGAACGCGGCGGGCCTGCTGGCCGCCTACGCCCGGATGGAGGCGCTGCGTCCGCACCTGGCCTTCGACATCGACGGCGTGGTCTACAAGGTCGACCGCCTGGACTGGCAGCAGCGACTGGGGTTCATCACCCGGACGCCGCGCTGGGCGATCGCGCGAAAGTTCCCGGCCCAGCAGGCGCGCACCATCCTGGAGGCCATCGACGTCCAGGTGGGCCGCACGGGCGCGGTGACCCCGGTGGCGCGGCTGCACCCGGTGACGGTGGGCGGCGTGGTGGTCGAGAACGCCACCCTGCACAACGCCGACGAGATCGCCCGCCTGGACGCCCGTATCGGCGACACGGTGATCCTGCAGCGCGCCGGCGACGTGATCCCGCAGATCGTCTCGGTGGTGCTGGACGAGCGCCCGGAAGGCGCGAAGCCCTTCCGGTTCCCGACCCATTGCCCGTGCCCGCTGCACACCGAGATCGTGCGCGAGACCACGGCCGCAGGCGCCGAGACCGTGGTGCGCCGCTGTTCCGGCGAGTTCGCCTGCCCCTTCCAGAAGCTGGCCCACCTGCGCCATTTCGTCAGCCGCCGGGCGTTCGACATCGAGGGCCTGGGCGAAAAGCAGATCACCCTCTTCTCCGAGCGCGGCTGGCTGGAGAGCCCGGCCGACATCTTCCGGCTGAAGGACCATCGCGACGAGCTGCTAGAGACCGAGCGGTTCGGGGAGACCAGCGTCGCAAACCTGCTGGCCGGCATCGAGGCGCGGCGCGACATCGCGCTCGACCGCTTCATCTATGGCCTGGGCATCCGTCACGTCGGCGAGACGACGTCCCTGGCGCTGGCGCGGCATTTCGAGACCGTGGAACGGTTCGTCGGAACCTCGGAGGCCGCCGCCCAGCAGATGGCCGGCGCGCGCTTCGCCGAGCTGTCCGATCTCGATGGCCTGGGGCCCACGGCGGTGCAGGCGGTGCTGGACTTCGCCGTGGCGCGCCAGCCGCTGCTGCTGCCGGCGGAGATTTCGCTGGACGGCGCCTTGCGGCTGGCGATCCCCAAGCTCAATTCCAAGGCCCGCGCGGCGCTGGAGGCGCGGTTCGGGGACTGGCGGGCCTTCGAGGCCGCGGCGCTCGAGGCGGCCGCCCAGACGCCTGGGGACGCCTTCCTGGAGGTCGCCGCGGTCGACGCCGTGGGCGTGGTCGCCGCCCGCATGATCGCCGAGTTCTTCGGCGAGGCGCACAACCGGGCCATGGTCGAGGCCTTGCTGGCCGAGCTGCGGGTCATCCCGGCCGAGCGGCCGAAGACCGACACCGCCGTGGCCGGCAAGACCATCGTCTTCACCGGCGCCCTGGAGAAGATGACCCGCGACGAGGCCAAGGCGCAGGCCGAGGCCCTGGGCGCCAAGGTGTCGGGCTCGGTGTCCAAGAAGACCGATCTGGTGGTGGCGGGCCCGGGCGCTGGCTCCAAGCTGGCCGAGGCCAACAAGCTGGGCGTCCAGGTGATCACCGAAGACGAGTGGCTGGCCCTTGTCGCGCGATAGGGTCCTGCGCGATCGCCCGACGGTGCGGGTGTTGCTGTTCGACCCGGACGGCCGGATCCTGCTGATGCGCGGCCGGCTGCCCAGCCGCCCCGATGGCCCGGGCTATTGGTTCGCGGTCGGCGGCGGCCTGGAGCCCGGCGAAACCCTGGAGCAGGCGGCCGTGCGCGAGCTGGTCGAGGAGACGGGCTTCATGGACGTCACCTTGGGACCCGTCGTCTGGGAGCGGGAAGGTCCGCTCAAGCTGGCCGACGGCGAGACGGTGATGTTCCGCGAGCGCTACCTGATCGGCCGCTGCGCCGGCGGCGAGCCCTGCCGCGACGGCTGGGACGAGCAGGAGCGGGCGCTGATGGACGACCTGTGCTGGTGGACGGCCGACGCCCTGGCGGCCTGCGGCGAAACCATCTTCCCGCGCGAGTTGCCGGCCCTGCTGCCCGACCTGCTGGCCGGCCGTTATCCGGCGGAGCCGATGCGGCTGACCTGGTCCTGACCTAGCTGGCCTTGGCGTTCCATTGGTTCTTGGGCGCCGGGGCGACGGGCTCGTCCGTCGCCAGGCCGTAGAGCCAGCCCTGGGCGTAATCGACGCCGATGCGGCGCACCGCGTCCTCGACCATGGAGGTCTCGACCATCTCCGCCAGGGTCTTCATGCCGAGCTCGCGGCTCATGTCCACCAGGTGCTTGATGAAGGTCGCGCCGCGCGTGCCGAACTGCAGATCGCGGATGTAGCGCCCGTCGATCTTCAGGACGTCCAGGTGCATCTGCTGCAGATAGGCCAGCGAGGCCGCGCCCGCGCCGAAGTCGTCCAGGCAGACCTCGCAGCCAGCGCCGCGCAGGAGTTGCAGGTGGCTGTCGGCGAGCTGCAGATCGTCGATGGCCGCGCTTTCGGTCAGTTCGAACATCAGGCGGCCGTCGATTTCCGGATGGGCCCGGATGAGGTTGAGCGCGCGTTCGATATAGGCCGGTGAGACGATGGTGCGGCCCGAGATGTTGACCGCCAGCTTCAGGTCGGGCTTGGGCGCCATCACGCCGACGGCGCGTTCCAGCACCGCGAAGTCCAGGGCCTCGATCAGGTCCAGCTCCTCGGCCATGCGGATCTGTGGGAACGGGCTTTCGTCCTCGCCGAAGCGGACCAGCACTTCGAAGTGGTGGACGGCGCGGCTCTGCAGATCGACCACCGGCTGGTAGGCGAGCCGGAAGGTCTTGCCGCTGATCGCCGCGCCCAGGACGCCGGCCTCGTTCAACGCCTTCTCGAGGGCGAGGTTGAGGGCCTCGCCGAGGCTGCCCGGCATGTCGAAATCGACGCCGTCGCGGGAGAAGCCGTCGAGAGCGTAGCGCAGGGCGCGCAGCACCTGGTGGGGCTTGTCGACGCCGCCCACGGCGAGGGCCGTGGCGGCGGGCGCGATCGGGGCGTCGGTCACCTTGCCCATCAGCCGACCCAGCCGGGCGGCGAAGGCCTCCGGGGTTTCGCCCTTGGTGCGCACCAGGGCGAAACGGTCGTGGTCCAGCTCGGTGGCCGCCGCGCCGCCCCAGGCCTGGGCGCGGAGCAGGGCGGTGAGCTGGGCTTCCAGCTCCTCGCGGGCCGCCGGAGTGCTGTCGTTACGCGCCGCCGAGAGGCCGGAGAGCTCGACGAAGCTGAGCTCCAGCTCCTTGCCCGCGCCGTTGGCCACGCCCAGCAGGTCGCGGGTCAGGGCCTCGAAGGCCGCGCGGTCGGCGAGGCGACCCTCGAACAGGGCCGGCTCATAGCGGGCCTGGGCGAGCGCACAGGAGATCGCGCCGCGATTCTGAGGCAGGCGCAGGGCGGTCAGGGTGACGGCGCGGTCCGGCGCGGCCAGGCGGACCAGCACGGGTCCCGCGCGGCGGCCGGGCTCCAGCCCTTCCAGCAGCATGGTCAGCATGCGCCGGTCGACCGGTTCGATGAAATCGCTCCAGATGCGGCCCGTCAGCGCCGTTTCCGACGCCCCGGACAGGGTCTCGCTGGCGCCCATGGCGAAGGAAATGGCGCCGTCCGTTCCGATCTCCACCAGCAGATCGGCGCTGGCGAAGGCGAATCCCAGAAGCCTGTGGGGCTTGAGCGGCAAGGGGCGATCCTTCGGTAGACGGATCGAACCCCTACCATCGCGGCCTTAACCCGCCGTTGCGGCTCACCACCGGGGCGAGAAGATGTTCTCGATGCCCTGGAAGAGGAAGTCGCCGGCGGCGACGCCCACCGCCATCTGGCCCGCGCCGCGCAGGAAGCCGCCCAGGCCGCTGTTAGCGGCGAAGGGGCTGGTCTGCACCGGCGCGCCGCCCTGGCCAGCCCAGGGGGAAGCGTATTGGGGCGCGGCGTATGGTTGCGGCGGCGGCGCGTACTGCGGCTGAGCCGGGGCCTGCGGCGCCAGGAACGAACCGCCTTGGCCGGCCAGCTGGGCCCGGGCGGCGTGCAGCGCCTGGTCCGCCAGGATGGCGTGCTGCACCAGCAGATAGACCGCGTTGGGGTTGGACCGGACCGCCTGCTGGATCATGGCGTCCGCCTCAGGGTCCTTCGTCACATTGGGCGTGGCGCCAAGGTCGGCGAGGAAGCTCTGCAGGATGCTGCGTTCGTCAGGGGTCACGGGGAGTCTCCTTGGAAGTCCGAGCCATAGCATGTGGGCGGCGGCGAATTCACATCCAAGCCCGCGCCCGACTCGCACGATGCTCCGCCGAACGAACGGAGCCTTCCATGGCGCACACACTTCCTCGATGGCGCAGGGTGCTGGGGCCGCTTGCGCCGCGGCCGCGGCTGACCCTCGGCATACTGGTGGGCGTGGTCGTGGGCGTCGGCCTGATCTGGGTCGCGCCGGGCATGCAGGCCTCGACCCGGATGATCCTGGGCTGGGACGCCCTCTCGGCCACCTTCCTGGGCCTGATGTTCGCCAACATGGTGCGCCACACGCCGACCGACATCCGGGTCCAGTCGGCCATCGACGACGAGGGCCGGGGCGTCATCCTGGGCCTCGTGCTCGCGGCGGCCGCGGCCAGCGTCTGGGCGATCAGCCTGGAGCTGTCGCTGGCGAAGGAGGCGCATGGAAGCATGAAGGCCGCCCACGTCGTCCTGGGCTTCCTGACCGTGGTGCTGTCCTGGTTCATGGTGCAGATGATCTTCGCCCTGCACTACGCCCATGAATACTACGGCGTGGACGAGGCGGACGGGGCCCGCGACGCCGGCGGCATCGAATTCCCGGGCCATGAGGACCCGGACTACTGGGATTTTCTATATTTTTCAGTGGTGATTGGCGTGGCCTGCGCCACGGCGGACGCCAATATCGCGTCCAAAGGGCTGCGGCGGCTCTCGACCGTCCACTGCCTCGTCGCCTTCGCGTTCAACACGATCATCGTCGCCCTCACCATCAACCTGACGGCGGGTCTGTTCTGATCGGGTGAGAAACGGAGGGGGCCGAGACCCCCTCCGAAAGCTCTTAGTCGTCGACGCGCAGGTTCGTCGCGGAGGTCTTGCCGCTGCGACGATCGGCTTCCAGGTCGAACGCCACGTGCTGGCCTTCGTTCAGTCCGCGCAGGCCGGCGGCTTCCACCGCCGAGATGTGCACGAACACGTCCTGTCCGCCATCAGCCGGTTGGATGAAGCCGAAGCCCTTGGTGGGGTTGAACCACTTCACCGTGCCGGTGCCGGAGCCGGCCGGATCGCCCGCCGGACGTCCGCCGCCGCCGCCGAAGCCGCCGCCACGCGGACGGTCGAAGCCGCCGCCGCCGCGCGGGCGGTCAAAACCGCCGCCGCCGCCGCTGCGGGCCGGAGCCTCGCCATGGCCGGTGACCACCAGCTGGCCCGCCGAAAGCTTGCCGGACCGACGGTCCTGCTCGAGTTCGAAGTTGACCAGATCGCCTTCATTCAGGCCGCGAAGGCCCGCTTGCTCGACCGCTGAAATGTGGACGAAGACGTCGCTGCCGCCGTCGTCCGGTTGAATAAAACCAAAGCCTTTCGCGGTGTTAAACCACTTGACCGTGCCGCTCGCCATTCGCCTGACCTAACCGATATCGAGTGTCTCGCGCCCCAGAATTGGACCGCCCGGCCGCCGAGTTTGGCGATCCGTGGGAAGCTATGTAGCTGGCGAATTCGCGGTAGGCCAGCCGCGCCGTGACATAAGGGCGCAATCGGCCTATTTCAGCGCCCCTTCGAAGTGTCACACGAGACGTCCGGAACACCCCGTTGAAAAGCATCTGCATCTACTGCGGCTCGGCGGCCGGAAACGACGCGGCGTTCCACGCCGAGGCGGTCAACGCCGGGACCCTGATCGCCCAGGCCGGGCTGACGCTGGTGTACGGCGGCGGCAAGGTCGGGCTGATGGGCGCGGTGGCGGACGCGGCGCTGGCGGCCGGCGGCAAGGTGATCGGCGTGATGCCCGCCGACCTGGTGAACCAGGAAATCGGCCACCGGGGCCTGACCGAGCTGCGGGTGGTCAATTCCATGCACGAGCGGAAGTGGGGCATGGCGGAACTGGCCGACGGCTTCCTGTGCCTGCCGGGCGGCCCGGGCACCTTCGAAGAGATTTTCGAGCAGTGGACCTGGGCGCTGCTCGGTTTCCACGCCAAGCCCTGCGGCTTCGTCAATGTGAACGGCTATTACGAGCCTCTGCGCGCCACAGTGCAGCAGATGGCCGACAAGGGGTTCCTGGCCCAGCAGTACGTAGACATGCTGGTCTACGCCGACAGCACCGCGCAGGCCCTGGAGGCTTTCCGCGCCTATGTCCCGCCGCCGCCCAAGTGGGGCGTGGCGCCGGTCGAGCAGCGCTACTGATGCAGAGCGCCCTCCCCTGACGGGGAGGGACAGATTGCGCAGCAATCAGGGTGGGGAAGTGCGGGCCATCTGCTGAGTCAGCATTCCGGCCCGGAATTCCCCACCCGGCTCGTTTCACTCGCCACCCCTCCCCATTAGGGGGAGGGAAGACGCCTAGTAGTTGCGGTCGTAGTGAATCTGGTCGCGCAGGGTGTCCAAGCGCGCCTGCAGCGAGGCCTCGTCACGGTCGCTCAGGCGGCCGTCGCGGCGGCGGTCGTATTCCTCGCGCTTGATGTCATCCAGGGTGTTCAGCGCCATCCGCGCGTCGCGGCGCGACAGGCGGCGGTCGGCGCGGTCGTCGTTGATCCGGCTGCGCATGCGGCTGATGCGATCGTCGATCGA
>JAFEDM010000445.1 GCA_018241625.1 Pseudomonadota bacterium
TGGGGCGACGTCGCCCAGGCCGCCGCACGCAACGCCTGCGTCCTGATCCTGCTCGGATTCGCCAGCGCCCTGCTGTTCATGGGGCGCTGAGCGATGGCTGAGAAGACCGGCTACAGCGGCAAGGTGGAGCGCGGCGAGCGCCCGTTCCGCTATTCCGACGAATTCTACGCCTGGCGGCGCGCCGTCACCGAGAACCGCGGCGTCGCCGACGCCGCGCACCGCTAGGCCGTGCGCCACACGCCGCGCCCCCGCCCATCCCATCACGCTGGAGCCTGATCATGGCTGACGACGCCTCCGCCCACCCCGACGTTCTTAACCAGGCCGCCCAGCGGCAGCTCAAGTCGATCATCGAGCGCATCGAGCGGCTGGAGCAGGAAAACGCCGAGGTGGCCGAGCAGATCAAGGAGGTCTTCGCCGAGGCCAAGGGCAACGGCTTCGACGTCAAGATCCTGCGCAAGGTGGTCCGCATCCGCAAACAGGACCGCGCCAAGCGGATGGAGGAGGATGCGATCCTCGATCTCTACCTCTCGGCGATCGGCGAACTGCCGTTGTTCGAGGGCCGGCGTGCGGATGCCGGCAGCGTGACCCGCATCAGCCTGACGCTCGGCGACGGGTCCAGCGTCAGCGGATCGCCCGATGAAGTTCGCGCGGCGCTGAAGGAGGTGTCCGCAACGCCGGCGCCCCTGAAGGTCGATGATCTCTACGCGGACGCCGTGGCGTTCGTGCTGGCCGAGGGCAAGCCGTCGGCCTCGGCCATCCAGCGCAAGTTCCAGCTGGGCTACAACCGCGCCGCCGCCCTGGTGGAGCGCATGGAGGCCGAGGGCGTGATCACGCCGGCCGACGCGCGCGGACAGCGCAAGCTGAAGACGGCGGCCTAGCCATGACCGTCCTCGACGTCTTCGCCGAGCCCGCCACGCCGCGCTTCCGCCGGGAGCGCCCGGCGGTGGCCGCCGCGCGACTCGCCTGGGGTGCCGTGCGGCGCAGCGTCGAGGCCGGCCGCCTGGTCGGCCGAGGCCTGTCGCAGGCCGTTGTGCGCCCGGGCGACACCGTCGCCGTGGAGATCGCGCCGGGCCACTGGTGGCGCGGGGAACTGCTGGGCTTCGGCGGCGAGGATACGGGCGTCGTTCTGGCCCGCGTTCGCCTGGATCCCTGGCCACCCGGCATCGTCCCGCCCGCCGGCTTCGCCGCCGGACTCGTCATCAACCGCCGGCGCGAACGGATCGCGCCGCATTACGGAGCCGCCTGATGGCCGCCGCCGCCACCATCCTCGCCGACGCCACGGACGCCGCGCGCCTCGCCCAGGCCCAGAAGGCGCTCAACGCCTGCGCCGGAACCTTCGCCCAGGCGCTGGGAACCCGCGTGGTGCTGCAGATGGGCTTTCGCCAGCACCACCTGCGCGCCGTGGCCGACGCGGCGCCGGACCGCGCCGCCGCGGCGGTGCTCCAGGCCCGCGCCGGCTACACCGTCGATGAGCTAACCCTGTTCCGCCGTCTCGCCGGCCTTGGCGAGGACGGCGCCTTCATCCCGTTGGGCGAGCCCGCGTGCAAGGCGGCCCAGGCCCTGGTCGACAAGGGCTGGGCGCGTCGCGACGACGAGGCCCACGACGCCCTGCGCCTGACGACCACGGGCTGGACGGAAGCGGAGAGGCTGGGGCTGTGACCGAGGTCGCCGTCCACCCCGAGCAGCAGTACCTGCGCCTGCTGGCGCTCTGCCTGCACACCGGCGATCGGCGCGTGGACCGCACCGGCGTGGGCTGCCGCAGCCTGTTCGGCCATCAGTTGCGCTACGACCTGCGCCAGGGGTTCCCCTTGGTGACCACGAAGGCGCTGAACGTCCGCGCGATCGTCCAGGAACTGCTGTGGATGCTGCGCGGCTCGACCAATGTGCGCAACCTCAATGTGCGCAACCTCAACGCCGCCGGGGTCCATATCTGGGACGCCTGGGCGGATGAGCGCGGGGATCTCGGCCCGATCTATGGCGCCCAATGGCGCGACTGGCCGGCCTACGGGTCGAGTATCGGATTCGATCAACTTGCGGAAGCGATCCGCCTGCTGCGCACCGATCCCGCCTCGCGTCGGATGCTGGTCAGCGCGTGGAACGTCGCGGAACTGGACGAGATGGCCCTGCCGCCCTGCCACTTCGCCTTCCAGTTCCACGTCGCCACGCCGGGGCGGCTATCCTGTCTGGTCTCCATGCGCTCGGCCGACGTCTTCCTGGGCCTGCCGTTCAACATCGCCGGGTACGCCCTGCTGACCAGCATGGTGGCCGAGGTGACCGGCCTGGAGCCGCACGAGCTGATCTTCAGCCTGGGCGACGTCCACCTCTACGACAACCACGCCGACCAGGCGCAGGCCCAGCTGGCCCGCGCGCCGACTTGGCCGCTCCCGCGCCTTGAGCTCGCGCCCAGCGCCGAGATCGACGCCTTCTCCGCCGACGACATCCGCATCTTGGGCTACGCGCCCCAGGCGCGGATCCCGGCCCCGATCGCGGTCTGACGCCATGGGCGCCCAGTTTCGCCACAAGTCGTCGCTGCGCCGCGCCGGTCAGGTGCGGGTCACCGTCCACGCCAACGACGGGCGTATGATCGACGAGGAATTCCTGGCCGAGCCCGCCGAGTTGGTCCGCTTCGCGTGGGCGATCCTCGCCGACTACGCCCCGGCCGAGGCCCGGCGGGCCGCCCGCGAGGACGGTGTCGACTTGGTCAAGGCAACCGCAGCGGCGCCCTTGCAGATGCGCAAGTCGCTGATCAGCCTGCCGCCGTCCACCTCCGGCGTCCAGCCGGGCAGCGACCCGCACCGGCTGCTGGCCTGGATCGGCGCCCGCGAGGTCACCGTGCGCCAGATCGAGACCGAGGCGCCCTACCGTCCCAGAGGCTGGACACACCCGCTCCGGGTGCTGGTCGACGCCGGCTGGGTGGAGAAGACACGATCCTTCAAGTCCGCCAACCTGGGCTGGGCCGGCGTCTACGCCCGAACCGACCTGGGCCGCGAGGCGCTGAAGCGCCTGGACGCCGAGGCGGCGCAGCGCGCGGAGGCGGCGTGATGGCATCGCCCACCAACCACACCCTCGCCGACCTAACCCCGTCCACCGGCCGCTGGACCGTGCGCCTGAAAGCCGAGGTCGTGGAGGCGATCCGCGCCGGGCGCGTGACGGCGCAGGACGTCATGGACCACTTCGGCATCGCACCGGAGGAACTGGCTGGCTGGAGCCGCCGCTACGCCGCCGGCGGCCGCTCCAGCCTGCGGGTGACCCGGCTGCAGGACGTCCGCGCCCGTGAAGCCGGCCTGAGGGAGGCCGCGCATGGCTGACGGATCGACCCAGCCGCCCCACCGCATCGACCACGAAACCCTGGCCTCCATGATCCTCGAGACCGGCCACATGGAGCGCGCGATCGCCATCCACGACCGCTGGCTGGCCCTGCAGGGCGAGATCGCCACGCGCGGGCTGCAGCTTGAGGACTGCTGCATCACCATGGGCGAGAAGGCGGCGATCATCGCCCGGCGCCACGGCTACACCCTGGCCGACCTGCGCCACACGCGCGGCCGTCACGCCCAGGCCTGGGTCCGCTGGGAGATCATGCACAAGCTGTACGAGACCCGGCTGGCCGATGGGCGCCGCCGCTGGTCGAAGCCGATGATCGGCCGGTTTTTCGGCATGGATCACTCCAGCGTCTGGCACGGGATCCGTCGTTGGCGCGATCGCATGGTGTTCGAGGCCGTCCGCGAGTGGTGCGACGGCTGCCCCGGCGGGCGTTACGACGAAGACCGGGCGGCTGTCGGAGATGCCTGACGCCTGGCCCGCCCTGATGCGCCTCGAGGTGGCCTGCGCCTACCTCGGCGACATCTGCGAGGACACCTTTCGCAAGGTCTGCCCGGTCTGGCCCATCGACATGGGGGCGAACGTCCTGGTCTACCGCAAGGCCGAGCTGGACGCCTGGGAGGCCAGCCTGCCGCATCGCCGACCCAGGGGCTTGCGCGAAGCCGCCGACGGTGGCCAGGATGCGCCGCCGGCCGTGGCCAACGACCGGCCCATGTCGCCCGTGGAGCGGGCCAGGGCGAGGGCGAAACGGTGACGAGCGGCGGCGAAGGCGAGCCCATCAAGGTCCCGCACGTCCAGCGCATCCGCCGCGGCGACAAGGTCCACCTCTACTTCCGAAAGGGCGACTACCGCGAGGGCCCGCTGCAGGCCGCCGACGGCACCCAGGCCCTCGCCGGCGAGGTGGCGGCCATCCTGGCGCGTCTGGCGGCGGCGGAGACCGCCCAGGCCCGAGCGCGGCCTGGATCCCTGACCGGCGCTCTGAAGCTCTACAACCGCAGCCCGGAATTCCTGGCCCTGGCGCGCACCACCCAGTCGGCCTACCAGGACGTGATCGACGAGCTCATTGAGGATTGCGGCGGCTGGCCGGTGTCAGACGTCACGCGCGCGTGGGCTGCCGAGATGCGCGACGCCTGGGCCTTGCGCGGCCACCGTGTGGCCAATGTACGCTTGTCGATCCTGGCCAATGCGCTGGCGCCGGCGATCGAGGACGGGCGGCTCGACCATGACCCGTTCTCGCGCCTGAAGCGGGCCCGCCGCCCGCGCGACGCCGGAGAGGCCAATCCGGCCTGGACCGACACGGAAGTGGCCAACGCCATCGCCGACGCGCTGCGGAACGGCTTGCCGGGCTTGGCGCGGGCCTACGCCCTGGGCCGCTGGGGCGGTTTCCGGCGCGGCACGATCTGCGCCATCCCGCCGCACGCGCGCGTGCAGGGCCGCGACGCCGAGGGCCAGCCGCAGCGGCGCCTCTACTGGATCACCGAGAAGCGGCGCGTGCTGTGCGACAAGCGCGAGGATCCGCGCCTCACCGACCTGCTGGCCCGCACCGCCGACGCCACGCCCGCAGCGATCGCCTACAACGCCGCCGGCCGGCCTTGGAAGCCGCGCCAGCTCAACCAGGCCATGGACCGCCATCTTGCCCGCCTGGCCAAGGCCGGCCTGGTCCGCGCCGCGCGCGAGGGCGACGAGGTCTGGTCGCCGCTCACCATCCACGGCCTGCGCCACGCCCGCGGCGTGGAGCTCGCCCACGCCGGCGCAAGCGACGCCGAGATCATGGCCCAGCTGGAGCACGCCACGCCCCGCATGGCCCAGGAATACCGCCGCCAGGCCGACCGCCGCCACCTCGCCGACGCCGGCCAGGACCGCATCGACAACGTGGTGGCGCTGCGCGCCAAGCGGGCGAAGGCGGCCGGAAACCCGGCCTGAAATTCCGCCTTGCCCGCCAGAGCTATGGCCTACCGCCCGCCCCGAAAGACCCCCATCTTAAGCCTCGCCATGGGCCGCCGCCCATGCGCCCGGCGCCGATTCAGCGCGAACGCCGCCGGAACATGAGCTGTAAACCGCGCTGTAAACGGACTGTAAACATGGCCCAGAGCTTCAGCACCGCCGCCGCTAAGTCATTGAAAAATAATGGCGCGCCCGGAACGATTCGAACGTCCGACCCTCAGATTCGTAGTCTGATGCTCTATCCAGCTGAGCTACGGGCGCGCACCGCCTGACGGCGAGGGCGCGGAACCTAGTCGCGGGAAACGCAAAGCGCAAGCCGCCTGCGGCTGAAATTCGCCGCAGGCGGAACGATGGGCGGCTAGTGTGGGATGAGACCGCCGATGCCGTTGAGGATCGCGCGGCGGCGCGCGGCCGCCGGATCCGGCGGCGCCTGCTGCTGGCCGGCCGGCTGCTGGCCGGCCTGCTGCTGGCCTCCGCGACCGCCGGGGCCGCCCATGCCGGGCATCGACTGGCCGAGCAGACCGCCGGTGGCCGAGCGATAGCGGACCTTGACCTCCCAGGCGATGTTCCACGGGATCTTCGGATCCTTCGGCCGCTCCGGGTAGGCGAAGTTCGCCTCGTGGCCGTAGGCCACCATCTGCAGCAGGCCCATCTTGCCGGCGTCCACCGCCTCCTTCGGCACCTGGCAGCTGGTGGTCTCCGGGCCCATCAGCGTCTTTGAGCGCACCAGGCGAGCGATCTCCGGGTTGGAGATGTAGTCGGGCACCGCAAATCCGATGGCCTCGGTCTCGGAGGATATCCACATCACTACCGTGGCGTCATCGCCGCCGCGCCCGCCACCGCCGCCGCCGATGAAACTCGCCACATAGGCCTCGGCGTTCGGCACGCTGTTCCAGGCCAACTGGACCGCCCCGCTAGGCAGCTTCTGGTTGGTGGTGAGGTTCAGCCCGCCCAGGAAGTCCTGGTTCTGGTCCAGGCTGAAGCGGATCTCGGGGCTGTAGTCGCCCTTGATCACGTGATCGCCCACCAGGGACGATTGCGGGGTCACCGCCACGCGGCTCTTGGAATTCGGCCAGTCGCCGTAGGTGGTGTTGCGGCTGGGCGACGGCGGCTGCATCCGCGAGGTGATCATGTGCTGAAACACCTCGAAGCCAGCCGGCATCTGGCCCGCCGAGAGCTTCTCCGGCGTCATCTGCGAGAAGTCGATCACCACCGGCTGGCCGGGCCTGGCGTGCTCGCCGCAGCCCCAGAAGATCAGCATCTTGCCCTTGGGCTTCTGGTATTCGCGCGGAATCTCCGCCCGCTCCGGCTCCTCGTGAACCACAGGCTGCGCCTTCTCGGGCGTGACCAGCGGCACGCTCATGCCCAGCCCCAGGGCCGACGGCGGATCGTGCTCGGCCTGCGGCGGGCCGGACGGCGACTGCGACGAGCCGAGCTGCAGGGTGAGCTGGTGGTTCGCCGAACCGCCGCCCTGCATCATGCGCATCATCTCCATGGCCGAGGGGCGGCCGCCGCCGGCGCTCGGCATGCCGAAGCCGCTCTGGGTCGCCGCGCTCATCCAGTAGACGGCGACCGGTCCCGTGACTTTCTGCTGGACCGGACCGGACGCTGCGGGCGCCGCGGCGCCGGCTGGGCGCGCAGGCGCCTTCTTCGCCGGCTGGGCGACGGCGACAGCGACGCTCGCGAGGGCCGCCGCGCCCGCCAAAAGGATGATTTTCCGACCGTGACCCATGCCAGCCTCCAACTGAACAGCGGCCTAAGGCTATCAGCGGTACGCGAGCGGTAAAGGCGCCTATTGCGGCATGTCGCGACGGCAACTTCCCTGCCGGACGACCGGCGGCTATTGCTGGCGGGCAAGCTGGGCGGGAGGGCTTCCGGGCGGATGGTGCAGATCAGCTTCTCCGATGCGCTGGATGTGCTGGTCGCCATGCGCGACGAGACGACCGCGCGCCCCGACAGCGAGACGCACCGTTTCCTCGCCCACTGCCTGCGCCACGCCGCCGAGAGCCACGGCCAGTTCCTTCAGGACCTATGGGTGACCTTCGAGCTGGGGGAGCGGCGGAACGGCTTCTTCGTGGAGTTCGGGGCGGCGGACGGCCTGCGCTGGTCCAACAGCCTCCACCTGGAACGGTCGCTGGGCTGGAACGGCATCCTGGCCGAGCCTGCGCACTGCTACTATCCGGCCCTGCTCAGCGCCCGGAACTGCTTCGTCGACCGGCGCTGCGTGTGGACCGCGACCGGCGAACGGCTGCTGTTCAACCAGCCGGCCATCGCCGTCCACGCCACCATCGATGCCTATACTGAGAGCGACAACCTGGCCGAGACCCGCCGCGACGGCGTGCGCTACGAGGTGGAGACGGTGTCGCTGAACGACCTGCTCGCGCACTGGAACGCGCCGCGGCGGATCGACTATCTGTCGGTGGACACCGAGGGCTCCGAGCTCGACATCCTGCGGGCCTTCGACTTCGACCGTTACGACGTGCGCCTGATCAGCGTCGAGCACAACCACACGCCGAAGCGCGACGAGCTGTTGGCCTTCCTCACCGCCCAGGGCTACCGCCGCCGGTTCGAGACCCTGTCCTTCGTCGACGACTGGTATGTGAAAACCTACGACTGAGCCTCGCGCTTGCCGATGCGGCGCCGCGCGTGCGAAGGCGAGACTGTCCCCTATCCGGAGTCCTGTCAGACGTGACCGTTCCCGCTTCCAACCTGTCCCGACGCCTGCTGCCTGTCGGCCTCGCCGCCTTCCTCGCCGCGACCGCGATCTCGGCGTCCGCGCCCGCCGCGCCCGAGAAGGGGCCGACCGCGATGATCGCCGCGGCCGAGCCGGACGCGGTCGAGGCGGGGCTGAAGGTCTTGAAGGCCGGTGGCTCGGCGGTGGACGCCGCGGTCGCCGTGCAGGCGGTGCTGGGCCTGGAAGAACCGCAAAGCTCCGGCCTCGGCGGCGGCTCGTTCATGACCTACTACGACGCCAAGACCCACCAGGTGACCGCCTACAACGGACGCGAGAAGGCCCCTGCCGGGGCGACGCCGGAGCTGTTCTACGGCGCCGACGGCAAGCCGCTGCCCAAGGCGGTGGCCATCGTCGGCGGCCGCTCGGCCGGCGTGCCGGGCGCGATCGCCATGCTCCATCTGGCGCAGAGCCAGCACGGGAAATTGGCCTGGAAGGACCTCTTCGGGGAGGCCGAGCACCTGGCCGCCGACGGCTTCCACGTGCCCGCCCGGATGGCGGCGGCCGCGTCGTCCAATGCGCCGCAGGCCAAGCAGCCCGACGCCGTCGCCTATTTCACCAAGCCCGACGGGACCAAGGTCCAGGCCGGCGAGCTGATGAAGAACCCGGCCTACGCGGCCACCCTGCGCAAGATCGCCGCCGAGGGGCCGAAGGCTATCCTGGAAGGCCCGATCGCTCAGCAGATCGTCGCCAAACTGCACGAGGGGCCCTACCCCAGCGCCATGACGCTGCAGGACCTCGCGTCCTACAAGCCGAAGGCCACGCCCGCCGTCTGCCGGCCCTATCACGAGTACACGGTCTGCACGCCGCCGGCGCCGTCCGGCGGCCCGGCGGTGCTGGAGGGCCTGGGCATCCTGGCGCGCACCGACATCCGGGCGCACAAGAACGACGTCCAGGGCTGGTACCTGTTCAGCCAGGCCAGCCGGCTGATGTACGCCGACCGCGACCGCTACTACGGTGACCCGGACTTCGTCTCCGTGCCGATGGACGGCCTGCTGGACCCGGCCTACCTCGACGCCCGCGCCAAGCTCATCGATCCGGACAAGGCGGGCCCGCCGCCCGGCCCGGGCAAGCCCAAGGGCGCCGGCGAACGCGCGCCGGACCGCACCCGCGAGCCCGGCGGCACCACCCACCTGGTCATCGTCGACAAGGAGGGCAACGCCGTCTCCATGACCACCACGGTCGAGAGCATCTTCGGCGACGGCAAGATGGTCGGCGGCTTCTTCCTCAACAACCAGCTGACCGACTTCTCGTTCACGCCGAAGGACGCCGACGGCGCGCCGGCGGCCAACGCCGTGGCCGGCGGCAAGCGGCCGCGCTCGTCCATGGCGCCGGCCATCGTGCTGGACAAGCAGGGCCGGTTCGTCGCGGGCGCCGGCTCGCCGGGCGGCCCCTCGATCATCGCCTTCAACCTGAAGGTCCTGATGGGGATGCTGGACTGGAAGCTCGGCCCACAGGAGGCGATCAACCTGCCCAACATGATCGCCTTCGACACCGTCTACGCCTCCGAGCCGGCCCGCTATCCGCCCGGCGTGGTCCAGGGCCTCGCGGCCAAGGGCGTCACGGTCCGCGGTGGCCCGTTCGGCGAAGGCTCCGGCGAGCAGGGCATCGAGCGCCTGCCCGACGGGACCCTGCGCGGCGGCGCCGATCCCCGGCGCGAAGGCATGGCGAGGGGCTACTAGGCCTTCGCCCGCGCCGCTGGCCGGCGCCGGCCCGCCAGGGGCGGCGGCGCACCGGGCAGGCGCAGCTCGAAGACCGAGCCGGCCGGGCCGGTTTCCACCAGCGTCAGGTCGCCCCCGTGGCCCTGGGCGAGTTCGCGCGCGATCGCCAGGCCTAGGCCGGTGCCGCCCGGCCGGCCGGAGCCAGCGAAGGGCTGGAACAGGCGTTCCTGCACCCGTTCCGGCAGGCCCGGGCCGTTGTCGGCGACGCGGATCAGGCTGGCGTCGCGGGTGCGGATCAGGCTCACCGTCACCCGGCCGAGGGTCCGTCGGCCTTCCTGGTGCTCGATGGCCTCGCGGGCGTTGCGCAGCAGGTTGGCGAGGATGCGGTGCAGCTGGTCGGGATCGGCGCTCACGTGCTCGGCCTTGCCGACCTCGTTGGTCAGTCGCACCCGATGCTCGGCCAGCCGCGCCTCGTCGGCGGCGGCGGCGATGGCGGCGGCGAGCGCCACAGCCCGGGGCTCCGGCGCAGCCTCCTCGCTCTTGCCGTAGGCCAGCACGCCGGAGGCGAGCTTCACCGCCCGGTCCAGGGCGCGCTCCAGCCGGGGCAGGGCCTGGCTCACCTTCGGGTCCTGCGAGGTCGCCAGCCGCTCGGAGGCGATCTGGGCGCTGGTCAGCATGTTCTTAAGGTCGTGGTTGATCTTGGCCACCGCCTCGCCCAGCGCCGCGAGCCGGGCCCGCGCGTTCAGCGCCACCCGCAGGTCGGCCTGCATGCGGTCCAGCTCCGCCTCGGCGCGGCCTACCTCGTCGCGGCGGCCGGAGAGCTGGATGTGCGCCTCCGGGTCCTCGGGATCGGCGCGGAAACGCTCCATGGCCTTGGTGATCCGCTGCATCGGGCGGACCAGGAAGAAGTTGAGCGTGAGATAGACCAGGGCGCCCGCCGCCGTGGAGACGAAGGCCGCCACCAGCACCAGCTTCCAGAGATAGGAGATCAGGCCGCGACGCAGCTCGGTGTCCGGCGCCACCACCTCCACGAAGTCGGCCTTGAGGAAGGTCGGGTTCGCGACCACCCGCACATAGCGCCCCTCGCCGCCGAAGAGGGTCTGGAAGGGCGCAACGACCCAGGAGACCGCCGCCTGGCGACGCAGGTCGACGAGATAGGGCGTGCTCTTGAACGTCGGACCGCCCAGCACGAGGCGGCGCACGCCGTCCTGCTGAATGGCGACGCGCACCACGCCGGCGCCTTCCAGCAGCTGGGCGCTGATCGCCTGCGAGACCTTGCGGTCGGGCGTGGCTTCAGGCGCCAGCGAGGCCAGTTCGCCGGCGCGGATGCGGTCCAGCAGCCACTTCTCCTCATAGGACGCCAGCGCCGGCGGCAGGGCGAAGGCGCCGGCGAAGACCACGAACAGGATGGTGAGGGTCAGAAGGCGCGCAGAGAGGCCGCCCGGCCAGAAGAAGCGGCGACGGGTCGGCCGGTCGGGCGCCTGGGGCGTAGGGGCGGAATCCGCCATCGTCCTTCCGAGTTAATCCAGCGGGGCCGCTTCGGCAACGCGAGCGCCGCCGTGCAAGCTCCGCGCCGTCCCTAGGATACGCCAACCGCGGCGGCGACCGAGCCGAAGCCGTCGGCGCGCAACCGCGCCGCCAGATCGCGCTTGATCCGGGTCACTAGGCCCGGGCCTTCGAAGACCAGCGCCGAATAAAACTGCACCGCCGAGGCCCCGGCGCGGATCTTCGCATAGGCGTCCGCGCCCGAGCCGATCCCACCCACGCCGACCAGCGCCAGCCGCCCCGCCGAAGCCGTGGCGAAATCCTTCAACACCCGGGTCGACAACGCCATCAACGGCGCGCCCGAGAGGCCGCCCGTCTCCTCGCGATGCGGGGACCTCAGCGGCGGGCGCGAGAGGGTCGTGTTGGACACCATGACGCCCGACAGGCCTTGCGCGACGCAGGTCTCGACGATGGCCTCGACCTCGCCCGTTTCCAGGTCCGGGGCGACCTTCAGGAACATCGGGACGCGGCCCTCGGCCGGCAGGGCGCGCGCCGCCTCGCTCAATCGGCTAAGCAGCTCCTCCAGCGCCGCCCGGGTCTGCAGCGCCCGCAGGCCCGGCGTATTGGGCGAGGAGATGTTGATGGTGAAATAGCTGGCCAGGCCCCAGAGGCGGCGCAGGCCAGTGACGTAGTCGCCGATACGGTCCTCGGAGTCCTTGTTGGCCCCGATGTTGGCGCCGACCAGGTCCTTTCCCGTAGTCAGGGGGCCACGCCGGGCCAGCCGGGCGGCGAAGGCCTCCAGCCCTTGGTTGTTGAACCCCATGCGGTTGATCACCGCCTGGTCCTCGCTGAGGCGGAACAAGCGCGGCCGCGGATTGCCGGCCTGCGGCAGAGGCGTGACGGTCCCGCACTCCACGAAGCCGAAGCCGGCGCGCAGCATCGGGGCGAACACCTCGGCGTTCTTGTCGAAGCCCGGGGCCAGGCCGACCGGATTGGGCAGCTTCAGGCCGGCGAGGTCCGTCGCCAGGATCGGGTCGTCGGCCCTCGCGACCGGTCCCAGTCCTAGCTTCAGGCCGCGGATCGCCCAGCTATGGGCGTCTTCCGGATCGAGCCCGTGCAGGGCGCGGGTGGCCAGGCCGTGCAGGCTCATGCCAGGCCGCCCAACTGCGGGACGCCGTCGGCGCCCAGCGGGGCCTCGGTGACCGTTCGGACCAGGCCCGCGTCCAGCGGGCCGTAGAGATGGGGAAAGAGGTCGCCGCCGCGCGAGGGCTCCCACCGCAGGTCGGCGCCCAGATCGTCGGCCTCGATCTCCAGAAACACCAGGTCGGACTGGCCCGCGAAGTGGCGGCGCGCAGTCTCGGCCGCCTGGCCGGCGGTGGAGAAGTGGATGAAGCCGTCCTTCAGGTCGACCGCCGAGCCCTCGAAGCGGCCCGCGGCCTTCGCCGCCGCCCATTCGGCCCGGCTCAGGATCTTGTAGATGCGGCCCACAGCCCCGGACCTCGGCTAGTCGCGGTCGGGGAAGAACAGGCCGTCGAAGGCCGGCCGACCCTCGCCGTCGAACAGGAAGACCGCCGCCGCCGCGGTCGGGAAATTGCGCTGCGCCTTGGAGACCAGGGACGCCGGCGAATGGCCCTCGATCAGCAGCTGGATGGCCAGTTCCTGCAGGCCGGGATTGTGTCCCACCATCATCACGGTGCCGACCTCCACGCCTGCGCGCTCGGCCTCGCGGCGGACGCTGTGGGAATCGGCGTGATAGAGTTCCGGCTCGAACCGCGCGCGGGCCTTGGGGAAACAGGCTTCCGCCGCCGCCCAGGTCTCGCGCGTGCGGGCCGCCGTCGAGACCAGCACCACGTCCGGAAAGAAGCCCATGTCAGCCAGCTGTGCCGCCATCTGAGCGGATTCCGCCACCCCGCGCGGCGCGAGCCGGCGGTCGAAATCCTCGCCGCTGGAGGACTCCGCCTCGGCCTTGCCGTGCCGCAAGAGGATCAAGCGATGCATGGACGCTCCCAAACCCGCTCCCTCATAGCCGCGCTCGGGCATTTGTCCCAGCCATTGACACGCCGGGGCCTTGGCGGTTCCAAGGCGCCGATGGACGCAGGCGCGGAACCTAGTCCCGAGATCGAGACCGGCGGCGGAACCTGGCGTTCCCCGGCGACCAAGCCCCTGCGCCTGGATTCCGGGGCGACGCTGAGCCCTCTGGAGATCGGCTACAAGACCTACGGCCGGCTGAACGAGACGAAGACCAACGCCGTCCTGGTCTGCCACGCGCTGACCGGCGACCAGCATGCGGGCTCCACCAACCCGGTGACCGGGCGGCCCGGCTGGTGGGACCGGATGATCGGCCCGGGCCTGACGCTGGACCCGCAGCGCTACTTCATCATCGCCACCAATGTGATCGGCGGCTGCATGGGCTCGACCGGCCCGGCCTCGCCCAATCCCAAGACCGGCAAGCCCTACGCCCTGTCGTTTCCGGTGATCACCATCGCCGACATGGTCCGCGCCCAGGCGATGATGATCGAGAGCCTGGGCATCGAGACCCTGTTCGCCGTGGTCGGCGGCTCCATGGGCGGCATGCAAGTGCTGCAGTGGGCCAGCGACTATCCGGAGAAGCTGTTCAGCGCGGTCTGCATCGCCGCCGCCCCGCGCCACTCGGCCCAGAACATCGCCTTCCACGAGGTGGGCCGCCAGGCGATCATGGCCGATCCCGACTGGAAGGCCGGCGACTACGAGGCCTCCGGCGTGCGGCCGGAGAAGGGCCTGGCCGTGGCGCGCATGGCCGCGCACATCACCTACCTCTCCGAGGCTGCCCTGCAGCGGAAGTTCGGCCGCGAGCTGCAGCGCGACGGCCTGTCATGGGGCTTCGACGCCGACTTCCAGGTGGAGAGCTACCTGCGCCACCAGGGGACCAGCTTCGTCGACCGCTTCGACGCCAACTCCTACCTCTACATCACCCGCGCGCTGGACTACTTCGACCTGGCGGCGCGGCACGACGGCGTGCTGGCCAACGCCTTCGCCAAGGCGCGCGGCGTGCGCTTCTGCGTGCTGTCGTTCTCCTCCGACTGGCTCTATCCGACCGGCGAGAGCCGCGACATCGTCCGCGCGCTGAACGCCGCCGGCTGCCGCGCCAGCTTCGCCGAGATCGAGACCGACAAGGGTCACGACGCCTTCTTCCTCGACGAGCCGCAGTTCGACGCGGCGCTACGCGGCTTCTTCGCCTCCGCGGCCCAGGCGAGAGGTCTCTAGGGATCGGCGATGCGTGAGGACTTCGCGGAAATCCTGAGACTGGTCCGCCCCGGCGCGCGGGTGCTGGACGTGGGCTGCGAGGACGGCGAGCTGCTGGAGCTGCTGACCCGCGAGAAGCGGGTCGACGGCCAGGGGCTGGAGATCAGCCCGGCGGGCGTGGCGGCCTGCCTCGCCAAGGGCCTGGCCGTGGTGCAGGGCGACGGCGACCGCGACCTCGACCACTTCCCGACCCGGGCCTTCGACTATGCGATCCTGTCGAAGACCCTGCAGCAGATGCGCGAGCCGAAGCATGTGCTGTCCGAGCTGCTGCGCATCGCCGACCAGGCCATCGTCTCGGCCCCGAACTTCGGCCATTGGCGGATGCGGATGTCGCTGATGGCGCGCGGCCGCATGCCGGAAACCCGCGCCCTGCCCGACCCCTGGTGGGCGACGCCGAACATCCACCTCTGCACGCTCCTGGATCTCACCGACCTCTGCCGCGAGCTCGGCCTGCGCATCGACGCCTGCGCGGCGCTCACCGCCGGCAAGCCGGCGCGGCCGATCCGCCCGGACGGCTTCCTGGAGAACTGGCGGGCCGAGACCGTGCTGTTCCTGCTCAGCCGCCAGCCGGAGGACCGCTCCGCCGAGACCCCGAAGGACCTGTTCGGCGAGGTGGCGCTGCCGAAGCCGGAGACCGGGCCGAAGCCGCGGCGCAAGCGGGCGAAGACCTAGGGTCGCGGCCGTCGGCCTCTTGCGAGGCTCGACGGCCATCGTCAGGATACGCATGTATTCTCGAGGGTGGATCCCCATGCGCCGCTGGACTCTGAGCTTGTCGGCCGTTGGCCTCGCCGCCGCCTGCGCGGCGCCTGCCCTGGCGGCCGAGCCTGCACGGGCGCCCGCCGCGCCGACCGTCTCCGAACTGGTGGTCACCGCGACCAAGATGGTCTCGGAGCTGACGGTGACGGCCAAGGCGCGCTGCCTGCCCCCGAAGTCTGAGGAGCGGGCGGAGCGGCCGAAGGTCGTGCGATCGTTTCCCGCCCGTGGCGCCGTGGTCCGGCCGGGCCTCCTGGTCGTGACGGTGACCTTCGACCGGCCAATGGCCTGCGAGGGCCGTTTCGACGCCGCGCCGCCTCTTCCGAACCCCTGTCCCGGCGACGTACAGACGATGCTTCTGAGCTATGACCGACGCACCATCCGCACGGCCTGCGTCGTCGAGCCCGGGCGCGAGTACGGGTTCACGCTGGGACAAGACCCGACGGGCGACACCTTCATCGGCCTGACGGGACTGCCAGCCCAGCCGGCCAGGATCACCTTCTCCACCTCGAACGACCCGGCGGTGTCGGACGTCTGCGAGGCCCTGGCGGAAGACGCGGAAACCGCCGGCGAGATGCGGCGGCGCGGGAAGGCCTGCCCGGGCGGCGGCCCGACGCCCTAGGGTCCCTTTTCGATCTCAGCCTTGATCGCCGCGAGCGAGGCCCGCATCAGCTCGGCGTAGGCGCCGTCGATGAAGGCCATGCGCATCAGCAAGCGGCCGAGGCCGCCGAGGTTGCCGGGGAAGACGTCCGGCCGCAGGCGGAAGGCGTAGGTCCAGATCAGGTCGGTGCGCTCGCCCACCCCGGCGCTCTCGAACTGGAAGTCGCCCAGCGCATAGGCGACCGGCCTGGCCGCGGCGCTGGTGTAGTCCCAGACCTCATAGCGGAAGCGCTGGCCGGGCTCGGCCTCCAGCACCTGCTCGGTGGTGCGCGCGCCGTCGGTCAGGCGCACGTGCCGGCGCTGACCCGGACCGCCCCATGGCCCGCCGGTGAGGATCGTCGTCCCGCTGACGCCCGGCAGGCGCTTGGTGACCGGGATCATGCGCTCCAGCGGCCCTTCGACCACATAGGCGTAGGTCTCCAGCGGCGGGCGGTCGATGGCGATGCGCTCGGTGTGGGCGATCATCGGCGCGGCGGGATCGATGGGCGGCGCGGGCGGCGAATCGGGCTGGACGCTCACGAGGGCTCCTCAAGGCCTTGACGGTCGGCGC
>JAFEDM010000446.1 GCA_018241625.1 Pseudomonadota bacterium
ACAGGGGCTCCAGCAGGCCCTCGGCCAGCCAGCGGACCACCGGGACCGCCACGCCGTCGCCGGCCACGTGCAGGGCGGCCGTGGTCGCGGCGGGCAGGCGGTAGCTGTCGGGCAGGCCCATCAGGCGCGCCGCCTCCCGGCCGCTGAGCAGGCGCGTGCGGACGCGGCCGCCTTCGACCACCACGATCACCTGGCGCGAGGAGCCGCCGCGCGGGGTGCGCAGGCAGCCGGCGAGGCCGTCGAAGCGGACCTCCGCGCGCTGGACCTTGCGCCCGTCTTCCAGGCGCATGCGCCGGAAGACCGCGCCCACCGTCCGGTCGCCCGTCTTCTTCAGGCTATGGGCGGCGGCGGCCTCGAGCCGCGCGCGATGCAGCGGGGCCATCAGGCTGAGCCACCGGGCGGTGCGCTCCGGGCCGTGCCAGGCGACGGCGGCGTCGGGTTCGAGGATGGCGGCCAGATCGGTGTTGCGCGGCGGCGGCGCGGCCAGCCGCCACCAGATCCAGTTCCGGGCGAGGTCGGCGGGAAGGGCGGCGGCGGCGGCCTTCACCGCGCGGGTGTGGAAGACGCTGTCGCCGACGAGGGCGGCCGGCGGCGCCTGGCGCGTGGCGATCACGAACACCCGCGGCCGCGACTGGGGCACGAAGGCCGCCGCGTCGATCTCCAGGGCGCCGAACCGATAGCCCTGCGCCGCCAGGGCCTGACCCAGGGCCGCGAAGTCCCGGCCGCCGTGCGAGGTGAGCAGGCCGCTGACGTTCTCGATGACGATGGTGCGCGGCGCGCGGCCTTCCGCCGCGAGGCCCTCGACCAGCCGCCAGAACCCGAAGAAGGCGCTGGACCGGCCGCCGGCCAGGCCCGCCCGCGCGCCAGCCAGGCTGAAGTCCTGGCAGGGGCTGGAGGCCCAGGCGAGATCGGCCTGGCCCGGCAGATCGGCGGCGGAAAGCTTCCAGACGTCGCCCTGGTAGAAGTGGCCGGGGACGCCCTCTGGCGCATCGGCGAAATTTCCGCGATAGACGGCCGCCTTCAAAGGGTCGAAATCATTGGCGAAGGCGCACGCCCAGCCGTCCCCAAGGCCAAGCCTCGCCATGCCGCCGCCGGCGAAGAATTCATAGAATGGGGAGGGCGCCCGACTCATCCCGGGTCAGTCTAACCTGCGCCGCGCAATTCCAAAGGCAGGCTCCATGCATCCGCCCCGTTCCGCCCTTCCCGTCATCGTCCTGCTGGCCGCCTCAGTCCTCAGCGCCTGCGGCGGCAAGGGCCCGAACGACAGCGACAACCCGCCGGCCCCGCCGGACGTGGCGGCCAACTTCGCCCAGCCGATCGACGCCCATGGCGCGGACGGCTCGTGGTCGCTGAAGGTGCGCGACACCCAGCTTATGCTCTCGCGCTACGGGCAGCCGGATCTGGTGGTCACCGCGCCAGGCGCGATGATCACCCCGCACCAGGCGACCTGGGTCGCGGCCTTGCCCGACAAGAGCTCGATGACCGTGAAGCTCTACGCCAGCGCCTGCGTTTTCCCCGCGACCCAGGAGACGCACGCCTTCGCGGCGGAGGTGGACCTGCCGGACGCGGCGCCGCTCAGCGGCTGCGGCGATGCGGTCGCCGCGCCGAAGCCGGCGGCCAAGAAGTAAGACCTCCTCCGCTCCGGGCCAAGCCGGAGCGAGGACGTCAGTATGGGCGGATGTTGATCTGGGCGATCTGCGACTTCGGATGCGCCTGCGGATGGCTGGCCGGCAGGGCGAAGCCCACGAAGATGGCGGCGAACAGGGCCGCGGCAAGGGCGGCTTTCAGGGTCATGACGACTTCCTCGGCCGGACGCTCCGATTAGCTTCGGGGCGGCGGTCTCGACGGCTCCCAGTTGACGTGTCGGGCCAATAAGCGTGCCGGCGCGCGCCCCGGTTCCCTCGGCGGCGTTCGGCCCCGCACGGCCACCCTGGGCGATAGGCGCTTGACCGACCGGGCGCCGCGGGCGGCAAGATGGTCTCCGGGCCGCCTGAAGACGGCCGGTTCGGGAGCGGACAATGGAGAAGGCCTACGACCTGGTGATCCGGGGCGGGACGGTCGTCGACGGCACGGGCGCGCCCGGCTTCGAGGCCGACGTGGCGGTGAAGGACGGCGCCGTCGCCGCGGTCGGCCGGATCGCCGGCTCCGGCGCGGACGAGATCGACGCGCGCGGCAAGCTGGTGATCCCGGGCTTCGTCGACATCCATACCCACTATGACGGCCAAGCCACCTGGGACGAACGGATGCAGCCGTCGTCCTGGCACGGGGTGACCACGGTGGTGATGGGCAACTGCGGCGTGGGGTTCGCCCCCTGCCGGCCCGACGACCACGACCGGCTGATCCGGCTGATGGAGGGCGTGGAGGACATCCCGTTCCCGGTGCTGGCCGAGGGCCTGCCGTGGAACTGGGAGAGCTATCCCGACTATCTCGACGGCCTGTCGAAGCGCCGCTTCGACGTCGACGTGGGCAGCCAGCTGCCGCACGCGGCGTTGCGGGTCTATGTCATGGGCCAGCGCGGCGTGGACCGCGAGCCAGCGACCGAGGCCGACATCCACGCCATGGCGGCGATCGCCAAGCGGTCGATGGAGGCTGGGGCGCTGGGCTTCGGCACCTCGCGGACCTTGAACCACCGCTCGTCGGACGGCTCGCCGATCGCCACGCTCACCGCCGGCGAGGACGAGCTGACGGGGATCGCCATGGGCATGGCCGCGGCGAATGCTGGCGTGTTGCAGGTGGTCAGCGACTTCAACGACCCGGTGGAGGAGTTCGCCATGCTGCGCCGGGTGGTCGCCGCGTCCGGCCGTCCGCTCAGTTTCTCCCTGCTGCAGAGCCCGCGCGATCCCGACCAGTGGAAGCTGATGCTGGACCAGATGAGCGACGCCAAGGCGGCGGGCCTTTCGATCCGCGCCCAGGTGGCGACGCGGCCGGTGGGCGTGCTGTTCGGCCTGGAGCTGACCGCCAACCCGTTCAGCACCTATCCGACCTATCGCGAGATCGCGAAGCTGTCGCTCGCCGAGCGCGTGGCGCGGCTGCGCGACCCCGACTTCCGCGCCCGCCTGCTGGCCGACGAGCCGGACAGCGGCCGCGCGCCCGGCCTGTCGCCGGCCCGGGCCTGGGATCGGATCTTCCCCATGGGCCTGGAAAGCCCCGACTACGAGCCGACGCCGGACCAGTCCATCGCCGCCCGGGCCGCGGCGCGCGGCGTCGATCCGCGGGCGCTCGCGCTCGACCACATGCTGGACGGCGGGGCCGGAGGCGGGCGCGGCATGCTCTACCTGCCGCTGCTCAACTACGCCGGCGCCAACCTGGACCATGTGCTGACCATGCTGCAGCACGACTGCGTGGTGCCCGGCCTGTCGGACGGCGGGGCCCACGTGGGGATGATCTGCGACGGCAGCTTCCCGACCACCAACCTCGTCCACTGGACCCGCGACCGCACGCGCGGGCCGAAGCTGCCGTTGGAGAAGATGGTCAAGGGCCAGTGCCGCGACACCGCCGAGACCGTGGGCCTGTTCGAACGTGGCCTGATCGCGGCGGGCTATCGCGCGGACCTCAACGTCATCGACTACGACCGCCTGACGCTGAAGGCGCCGCAGGTGGCCTATGACCTGCCGACCGGCGGGCGCCGGCTGATCCAGCGGGCTGAGGGCTATGAGGCGACCATCGTCGCCGGCCAGGTGACCTATCGCGACGGCGCGCCGACGGGCGCCCTGCCCGGCCGCCTGCTGCGCGGAGCCCAGGCGTCGCCGACCGCCATGGCGGCGGAATAGGCGGCGCCGGCCGCTCCGTCAGTCTCTCCGTCGTAAACAAGGACCGACCGCCGGCGCTTGCCACGCGTTATGCAACACAACTACATAACGCCAACCTTCGGGAGGGCGCGATGGGCGGCGGGCGGACGAAATGGCTGGCGGCGAGCTGCGCTTTGGGCGTGCTTGGCGCCGCCTGCCCGGCCGCCGCGGACGAGGCCGCCGCCGACGTCACGGTCGAGCCGGTGGTGGTCACCGCGCGCCTGCGGGCCGAGGACGCGCAGACCGTGCCGGGCGGCATGACGGTGGTCACCGCCGAGACCCTGCAGACCACGCGCACCGACAACGTCTCGGCGATCACCCAGCTGGCGCCGGCGGTGAACTATTCCTCGCCCAACCCGCGCAACACCTCGCTGACGATCCGCGGCCTGGGGTCGAGCGTGGTCGCCATCGCCCAGTCCAACGACGGGCTGGAGCCGGGCGCCGGCTTCTACGTCGATCAGGTCTATCACGCCCGCCCGGCCACCGCGGCCTTCGACTTCAACGACGTGGAGCGGGTGGAGGTGCTGCGCGGGCCGCAGGGCACGCTGTTCGGCAAGAACACCACCGCCGGCGCCGTGAACATCACCTCCAAGGCCCCGTCGTTCGAGCCGTCCGCCCAGGCCGAGGCGAGCTACGGCGAGCAGAACTACCGGCAGGCCAAGGCCAGCGTCACCGGCGCGATCTACGGCGACCTGGTCGCGGGCCGCCTGTCGGTGGTGGCGACCGAGCGCGACGGGGTGCTGCGCAACGTGGTCACCGGGGCCAAGGAGAACAATGTCAACAACACCGGCTTCCACGCCCAGCTGCTGATCAAGCCCACAGCCGACCTGCAGATCCGCCTGTCGGCCGACGACAGCAAGATTTACGAGAACTGCTGCACCCAGGTGTTCGTGCGCGTGGGGACCTCGCTGAAGAGCGCGGCGCGACAGTACCCGGCGCTGGCGGCCGGGGTGAACTACGCGCCGCCCAGCACCAACCCCTTCGACCGGCTGACCGACATCGACGCGGGCATCAAGGTCAACACCGACGACGGCGGCCTTTCCAGCGTGGCCGACTGGAACCTGGGCTTCGCCACCGTGACCTCGGTCACCGCCTGGCGCTGGTGGAACTGGGACGCCGGCAACGACCGCGACTACACCGGCCTGGCGATCCAGCTGCTGCAGCACATCCCTTCGCGCCAGGACCAATACAGCCAGGAGCTGCGCATCGCGTCCAACGGCCATCGCACGATCGAATATGTGGCCGGCCTCTATGTCTTCTCCCAGACCATCACCGGCGAGCCGATCACCGCCTATGGCCCGCTGGCCACCTACTGGCTGCTGGGGCCGGCGCCGCAGTTCCCGGCCAACCTGCTGAACGGCTACACCACCGACGGGCACACCCGCTTCCACAGCGACTCGGAGGCGCTGTTCGGCGAAGCGACCTGGCGGGTCACCGAGCGGCTCAACGTCACCGGCGGCCTGCGCTACACCTGGGAAGGCAAGGACGGGCAGTACAACGCCTTCGTCTTCGGCGGCCTGCCGGTGACGGGGTCGCTGCTGAACAGCCAGCTGTCGATCCTGCGGCCCCAGGCCTATTCGGCGAAGGTGCAGAGCGGCAGCCTCTCCGGACGCGCCAACGTCGCCTACAACCTGACCGACACGGTGATGGCCTATGCGAGCTACGCCAACGCGTCGAAGTCGGGCGGGATCAACATGTCCGGCCTGCCGCTGGACGCCGCCAACAATCCGGCGCTGGCCACCGCCGTGGTGAAGCCCGAGCACAACGTCGACTACGAGGCGGGGGTGAAGTCGCAGTTGTTCGACAAGCGCCTGACGCTGAACGCCGACGTCTTCCGCACCAGCGTCAAGGACTTCCAGACCAACGTCGTCGACACCGGCCCCGGCGCCCTGCGCGGCTATCTGGCCAACATCGACAAGGTGCGAGTGCAGGGCGTCGAGGTGGACGCAGCCTTCGCGATCACCTCCGACCTCTCCGGCCGCTTCGGGATGAGCCGCACCGACGGCAAGTACGTCTCCTACCGCAACGGCCCCTGCCCGCTGGAGCTGATCGGCAATTCCACCGCGGTCTGCGACCTGTCGGGCCGGCGGTTGTCGAACCTGCCGAAGTGGGTGTGGACCGCCAGCCTCGACTACCGTCACGACCTGGCGCTGGGCGCGCTGTCGGGCCAGGCCTACGGCAATGTCGAGTTCTCGGCGCGCACCCGCATCTTCGGCGACCCGACCGACAGCCGCTACACGGTGATCGACGGCTATCGCATCGTGAACGCGATCCTGGGCTTCCGGGCGGACAAGACCTGGGACGTGTCGGTCTGGGCCCGCAACCTGTTCAACGAGGACTACCTGCAGAACGTCACCGTCCAGGCGGGCAACTCCGGCCTGGTGGTCGGCACGCCGAGCGATCCGCGGATGGTCGGCGCGACGCTGCGGGCGCGGTTCTAGGCCCTCTGCCGCATGGCGCGCGGCGGCGAGTCGGCGCCATAAGGGGCGATGAACGCCGCCGTGGCCAAACCTGCCGCCGAGCCGCTCGACGAAGCGCGCGAGATCCTGCGCCGGGTCTGGGGCCACGCGGACTTCCGGGGCCTGCAGGCGCAGGTGATCGCCGAGGTGCTGGCGGCGCGCAGCGCGCTGGCCGTGCTGCCGACCGGCGGCGGCAAGAGCGTCTGCTACCAGATCCCCGCCCTGATGCGCCCGGGGCTGGGCCTGGTGGTCTCGCCGCTGATCGCCCTGATGGCCGACCAGGTGGCGGGCCTGCAGCAGGCGGGCGTGGCGGCGGCGCGGCTGGATTCCAACGTCGATCCGGACGAGAAGGCCGGGACCTGGCGGCGGATCGAGGCCGGCGAGCTGGACCTGCTCTACGTCTCGCCGGAAGGGCTGATGCAGCCCTGGATGCTGGAGCGGCTGTCGCGCACGCCGCTCAGCCTGATCGCCATCGACGAGGCGCACTGCGTCAGCCAGTGGGGCCACGACTTCCGCCCCGAATACCGGATGCTGGGGCGGCTCGCCGAGCTGTTCCCCAACGTGCCACGCCTGGCGGTCACCGCCACGGCCGACGCCCGCACCCGTGAGGACATCCGCGCCGAGCTGCGCCTGGAGCCGTCCGCCGAGTTCGTGGCCAGCTTCGCCCGGCCCGAGCTGGTGCTGTCGGCGGAGCGCAAGCGCGGCTCGGCCCAGAAGCGGGTGGTCGAGCTGGTCACCGCCCGGCCCGGCCGCCCCGGCGTGGTCTACGCGGGCTCGCGCGACAAGACCGAGGACATCGCCAAGGCGCTGCGCGACGCCGGCGTGCCGGCGATGGCCTATCACGCGGGCCTGGAGAAGCAGGTCCGCAGCGACCGGCTGGAGGAGTTCCTGGAGGCAGACGAGGCGGTGATGGTGGCGACCATCGCCTTCGGCATGGGGGTCGACAAGCCCGACGTCCGCTTCGTCATCCATGCCGACGCGCCGGCCTCCATCGAAGCCTATTGGCAGGAGATCGGCCGCGCCGGCCGCGATGGGGAAACGGCCGAGGGCATCACCCTCTATGGCGCGGCCGACATGGCCTGGGCGCTGCGCCGCATCGCCGAGCGGGAGGTGGACCAGGACGTGAAGTCGGTGCAGACCGGCAAGGTCCGCCAGCTCTACGCCCTGCTGGACGGGACCGGCTGCCGCGCCGCGGCCGTGCGCCGCTATTTCGGCGAGGAAGGCGTCGAGGCCTGCGGCCAGTGCGACCTCTGCACCGGGCGGATCGAGCTCTCCGACGCCACCGAGGCGGCCCAGAAGGCCCTGTCGGCGGCGCACAGGCTGGGCGGCCGGTTCGGGCGCGGACGGCTGGTCGACCACCTGCTGGGCAAGACCAAGGACGTCAGCGACTTCGAGGAGGGGCTGTCGACCTGGGGCATCGGCCAGGAGCTGTCGGCCAGCGCCTGGCGCGACCTGATCGAGCAACTGCTGTTCGAAGGCCTGCTGCGCGAAGACCCCAACGACGGCCGCCCGCTGGTCGGCATCGGCGACGCGGCGGCTGTGAAAGAGGTGTTCCGCGGCGAGCGCCGGGTGCAGGTGCAGCACCGCGCCGAGGCGCCAGCCAGGACCCGAAAGGCCCGCAAGCCGGCCCGCGACGGCGTCGCCCTGTCGCCGTCCGACCAGCCGCTGTTCGAGGCGTTGCGCGCCTGGCGGGCGCGGGCCGCCAAGGCCCAGCACGTGCCGCCCTACGTCATCTTCCACGACCGCACCCTGGCCGAGATCGCCCAGGCCAGGCCCGGCCGCCGCGCCGCCCTGGCCGCGGTCGGCGGCGGCGGCGAGGGCAAGCTCGCGCGCTATGGCGACGCGGTGCTGGAGGTGGTGGCGAGCTTCGCCTAGGGCTGGCCGGGCTTAGCGGCGGGCGACTGGGCGCAGCGCGCGGCGTCGCCGGCCTTGCAGGCGGCCACGTCGGCTTTCCACGCCTCGACCTGTTTCTGGTAGTCGGCCTGGACCTTCGCGTTGGCGGCGACCTGGGCGGCGATCTGCGCCTTGTAGTCTTCCGTCGCCTTGGCGAAGGCGGCCGTGGCCGCATCGTTGCGCGCCTGGACCTCGCGGTTCCGGCGGTTGACCTCGACGTTCAGGGCGTCGGAGCGGCGATCCTGGTCGGCGATCTCGGCGTCATGCGCCAGTGTCGCGGCCAGGGCGTCGTCGCCGGGCGCCGGCGCGGCGGGCGCCTGGGCCAGCGCGGGCGCGCCCGCGGCGACGGCGAGGATCAGGGTGAGCGCGCAGAGGCGTTTCATGGACGACACTCCCAAGCTTGGCTTTGACCAATATGGGAGGACCCCGGCCCGCGCGCCATGATCCAGCGCAAATGCCTGGACGAGGCCCCGTTTACGGCTTCGGCGCCTTGGCCACGGCGGGATTGGCCGCTTGTTCGGCGGCGGGCGCCGCCAGCGCGCACTTGCTGGTGTCGCCGGCCTGGCAGGCGATGGCCGCGAGCCGCGCGTCCTGCTCGGCCTTGTGGCGCATCGACATTTCCAGGGCCGCCGCGGCGTCCTTGTCGCGCTCGGAGAGGGCGGCGACGGCCTGCGGCTTCTCCGGCGCAGGCTGGGCGGCGGCCGGCGCCTGCGCCAGGGCGGGCGCGGCGAAGGCGGACAGGATCAGGCACAAGGCGAGGCGACGCATGAAGGGCTCCGAAGGTTGATCTCCGAGAGCCTTCCGCGCCCCGCCACGGCCACGCTTTGATCTGGATCAGTGACGCCGACGACTCGCTTGAGAGGCGACGCGCCTAGACGTCCACCTCGGCGTCCAGGGCGTTTTCCTGGATGAACTCGCGGCGGGGTTCGACCAGGTCGCCCATCAGCCGGGCGAACATGTCGCCGGCGTCCTCGGCGTGGTTGACCTTGACCTGCAGCAGGGTGCGGGCGTCGGCGTCCAGGGTGGTCTCCCACAGCTGGTCGGCGTTCATCTCGCCCAGGCCCTTGTAGCGCTGGATCGAGAGGCCACGGCGGCCGTTGTCCATCACCGCATTGACCAGGTCGAGCGGCCCGCGAACCACCGTGGTGCGGTCGCGCCGAGTATAGGTGGCCTTGCCTGAGAAGATCTGCGCCAGCTCCTTCGAGCGCTCCGCCAGGCGGCGCGCGTCGGCGGCGTGCAGCAGCACCTCGTCCAGCACGATGCGGTCGGAGACCCCGCGCTTCATGCGGCTGAAGACGTAGCCGCCGCCGGCCGCCGGCTCGCCGGACCAGGCGCCGTCGCCCTCCTCGGCGTAGAGGTCGAGGCGCGCGGCGGCCGCGGCGGGATCGCCGCCCTCAGCCAGCAAGCCGGCCAGGGCGGCCTGCTCGATGGCGAAGGCCGGCGCACGGGCGGCCAGACGATCGACGTTGGCCTTGGCCCCGCGCGCGGTCTGCACCATGGCCAGGAGGTCGGCGCCGGTGATCCGCTCGCCATTGGAGAGGTCCAAGGTGGCGCCGTCCACGCCCTCGTCGATCAGGTAGATCTCGAGCTCGGCGTCGTCCTTGAGATAGCGGACCGACTTGCCCTTGGCGGCCTTATAAAGCGGCGGCTGGGCGATATAGAGGTAGCCGCGCTCGATCACCTCCGGCATCTGCCGGTAGAAGAAGGTGAGCAGCAGGGTGCGGATGTGGGCGCCGTCGACGTCGGCGTCGGTCATAAGCACGATCTTGTGGTAGCGCAGCTTCTCGATGTCGAAGTCCTCGCGGCCGATACCGGCGCCGAGGGCGGTGATCAGGGTGCCGATCTGCTCGGACCCCAGCATCTTGTCGAAGCGCGCGCGCTCCACGTTCAGGATCTTGCCGCGCAGGGGCAGGATCGCCTGGTTTTCGCGGTTGCGCGCCTGCTTGGCCGAACCGCCGGCGGAATCGCCTTCCACCAGGAAGATCTCCGACTTGGCCGGGTCCTTCTCCGAACAGTCGGCGAGCTTGCCGGGCAGGTTGGAGATGTCGAGCGCCGACTTGCGCCGGGTGAGCTCGCGGGCCTTGCGGGCGGCTTCGCGCGCCGCGGCGGCCTCGGCGATCTTCTGGACGATCATCCGCGCTTC
>JAFEDM010000447.1 GCA_018241625.1 Pseudomonadota bacterium
GGCCCTTGGCGTTGGGCGCCGCCAGGATCACGCGGGAGAAGGCGTTGGGGCCGGCGGGCCTCTGGGCGCTCTGGGCCAGGGCCATGATCGCGCCGTTCCCGCCGCCGCCGAAGCTCATGATGTACTCGAACGGCTTGTCGCCGCGCTTCATGGTGTCCTGGACGGTCATGCCCAGCTTGTCCATGTACCAGGCCTTCTGCGCCTCCAGGTCGGTGACGTAGACGCCGGGCCCGGCCACGCCCGCGGGTTTCAGCTCGGCCGGGGGCCCCGCGAAGGCGGGCGTCGCGGCGGTGGCGGCAAGGGTCAGTGCGGCGGCGATGGCAGGCTTCATGGGGGTCCCCTCCGGATTCGCTCCTCTTGCGGGAGCGGCGCTAGAATGGGGCCTCGCGCCTAGCTGTCCAGCTTGTCGTGGTCGGCCATGATGTGGCGATAGACGGCCGTCGCCATGCCGCGCAGGTTCCGCGACGCGGTGGTCACCGCCGCATTGCCCACCAGGCTCGTCCCGCGCACGGCCATCTCGTCCAGCTCGTCCGCCATCTCGGTGAGCTTCTGGTAGACTTCGATGTCGGTCACGTCGGCCATGGCGCAATTCCTAACGCCGAAGGCTTGAGATCGCAAAGGCCTGCAACCTGAAGTCAGCATCGCTTCAGGTCTCGCTAACCACGAAAATTCACCCTGAATTGAGAGGCGCGCTTCTAGAGGATTTGCATAGCGAGTCTTGGGCGGGTCTGGTGAAAGCTCTGGGGAATCTCAACCTTCGTCACGGCCTGGTGCGCCTGGCTTCGGCCATGGTCGTGCTGGTCTGCGCCGTGACGCTGGTGTTGCCGCTTTCGCTGCGGCCGTCCCTACTGCCGCACGGGCTGACGGTGGACGCGATCGTCTTCTACGGCGTCACCGCTGGAGCCTACGGCCTGCTGCCCTTCGTCCGGCGCGGCGACGTGGTGATGGTGGCCATGTGGCTGGTGCTGGCGGTGGGCGTCGCCCCCTGCTTCCTGGGCCAGGAACTGTCGGCCCCGCGCATGTTCGCCGACATGGCCGGCGTGCTGGCCGCCGCCGGGCCGGTCTACATCGCGCGCTTCCGCCAGGTGGCCCAGGGCGACGTGCGTCCGCACCGCCGCCGCGAGGCCGAGGCCTCCGAGCGCCTGCCGGATTTCGAACCGGTCACCGAGCGCCGCGTGGTCGAGGCCTAAGGGCCTACCTCAACCCCTGCAGCCAGCGGATCACCGCGGCTTCCAGCGCGATGCGCCTGCCGCTGTAGCTGTGGTCGGTGGCCTCGTGGTGCGTCACCACGACCCCGCCGTCGGCCGCCACCGCCTTCGCCAGCGTCTCCGCCTCGGCCGCCAGCCCGTCGTCGGAGGTGAGGATCAGCAGCGGCTTCTTCGCCAGGCCCTTGGCCACCGCCGGGCTCCAGCCGGTGCGCGCGCCGATCGCCTGGATTTCGTCGGCCATGGTCTCGGGCGTGACGCCCGCCAGGCTCTCCATGTCGTCGGCCATCTCCTTGACGATCGATGCGCGCGGCGCGGCGCCCAGCGCGCCCATGTCGGCGGCGCTGATCAGGATCGCGCCCGCCAGGCCGTCGTCGCCCGCCGCGGTCAGCGAGGTCACCCAGCCGCCCATGGAGTGTCCGGCCAGCACCAGGGTCTTGGTGTCCACGCCCAGGAAGGCGGCGTGCTTGGGGTCGCGCACATAGGCCAGCACCGCCTTGGCGTCGTCCAGGTTGCCCGCGAAGCTGAACTTGCCCGGGCTGCCCCAGGACCCGCGGTAGTTGAAGGTGACCACGTTCCAGCCCGCGCGGCGCACCGCCTGGGCCAGGTCCAGGTTCTTCTCGTTGCCCGGCAGTCCGTGCAGCAGCACCAGGGTCGGATGGGCGCCCGCGCCGCCGGCCAGATAGGCCACGCCGTTGATCTCCAGCCCGCCGGCGGTCGGGATGTGCAGCACCTCCATGCGGGGCGGATGGGCCTTGTCGGCCGGCGGATCGGTGAACACCGCCGCGGGAATGTCCTTGGATGTCGCGGCCGGCGCCGCATGGCCCGCGGGCTTTGCCTCGGCCGCTCCGGCCAGCAGCAGGGTGACGGCCACTCCGGCCAGGAACGCGCGCATGGAAAGCCCTCCGTGAGGGGCCCATCCCTAACCTGTCCGGGGCCGTGGCGGAGGCGCCTATTTTTGACCTATCGGCGAGACCTCCTTCACGGTCCTGCTTGCCGGAACCGTCTTCTGCTTCAGGCCGAACAGGAAACGGCTGACCGCGAAAGGCCGGATGAGCATCTCGTAGATGGCGAACGAACCCAGGCCCGTGGCGGCGGCCAGCAGCAGGGCTTCGACGGGCGTCGCCAGCCGCAGCGGGAACAGGAAGAAGGCCGAGATCAGCAGGATCGGTTGGTGCAGCACATAGATCGGCAGCACCGCCTCGTTCAGGTGAGACAGCCAGGGTGACGGCCGGTTCAGCTTGGCCTTGGCGAAACCGCAGAGGGCGCAGATCGCCGCCCAGGCGTACAGGCCAGACACCGCGCTCCAGAGCGGATCGTTCACCCGCGACTGGATCGCCAGCAGGACGGCCGCCGTGGCCAGGGCCTTGCCGCGGTGCGCTTCCACCAACGTCCAGAACCGGTCCTGCCGCGCCGCCAGCAGTCCCGTGATGAACAGGCCCAGCCATTTCATGTGGCCGCCCCAGTCGTTCACCAGCGCCTGGGTGATCGGCGCCTTGGTCAGGATCAGCAGATTGGCCGCCACGAGCCAGATGGGCGGCCCGAAGATCAGCAGCCACGGCGGGACCGCAAGGCTTCGCCTGATGCCCAGCCGCCGCGCCGCCCAGATCACGCCCGCCGCCGCGAGCGCGTAGTCGAGCAGGTAGACGAGGAACCAGAGATGGGCCCAGGTCGGGTTGCTGATGCCCAAGGGCCGGACCAGGGTCTGGTCGGCGCGCAGGTATTGCGTCCAACAGAAGGTCGGGAAATCCATCCGCAGGCCGGAGCGGCTCACCAGCACCACATAGGTCTGCGGCGGGATAACCACGAACATGCCGATGAGGCTCACCGGCAGCAGCCGCCGCAACCGGTCGCGGGCAAAGGCGCCCGGGCCCAGCTTGTCGATGAGGAAACGGCTGGCCACGCCGGAGATCAGGAACAGCAGCGCCAGACGCCAGGCGCTGAGCGCATTCATCCAGGGCTCGATCCCAGGATAGAGGCGGGGACTTTTCAGGGGGTAGCGCCAGCTCACATAGAGCATGCCCACGTGGAACAAGATGAGCGCCGCGAACGCGAGCACGCGCAGCCAGTCGAGGAAGTACTTGCGGGTTTCCATCGTGGGTCCTGTCCGAAACGCCAAGGCGATCGGCGTCTGACAGGACGGCGCGGGCGAGGCGCGCCAGTTTCTTCAAGCGCCCGCCGATTTCAGGAATTGGGGTGATTATTCCGGTTCTGGGGCGGCTTCCGCGTTCGCGCCGTGCGCCGCCGCCCGCCAGGCCGAAGGGGTCACGCCCATGATCTCGCGGAAGCCGCGGTTGAAGGTGTTGACCGATGCATAGCCCACAGAGAGCGCGATGGTCAGGATCGGGGTGCGGCGAAGGTCGGGATCGCGGAGCTGGCGGCACGCCTCACGCACGCGGTGGTCATGCAGCAGGGCGTTGAAGTTGCGGTAGCCCAGTTGCTCGTGGATCAGCTTGCGCAATCGGTATTCCGGCAGGCCGGTCCGATCGGCCAGCGTCTTCAGCGACAGGCCCTCCTCCTGCCAGACCTGCTCTGTCCCCAGGAGGGCGGTCAGCCGCGCCAGCGGCGCGCCGGCGTCGGCCTCGGCGGCCGGTCGCGGCCGGGCGGGCGCCGCGGGCTCGAACGCGAGGTCGCGGCTCACATCGACCTCGGTCAACTGGAACAGGATGAAGGTGAAGATCACCAGATCCGCGGCCGTCAGCGCCAGATGCGCCAGGTAGTTGGCGCGGCTGTCAGGGTCGATCACCACCCGGGTCAGCAGGCCGGACACCAGGGTGAGCAGGCCGGCGACGACCAAGGTCAGGAGGCGGGTGCGCCGCCGCCGTTCGATGAGGTCGGCGCGCCAGTCGGCGACGGTCCAATAAAGGGCGAGACCGGCGAACAGGGCCTGCAACAGCGCCGGCGCGGTCTGGGTGGTGAGCCGCGCGTAGCGCCAGGCTGCAGGGATCAGCGCGCGTCCCGGCTCCTCGAGCACCAATTGCACCGCGAACAGGGCCAGCAGCCACCTGGGAAACCGTCGCCGGTCCGTGAACAGGGTGAAGCACAGCAACATAAGGAGGCCGGACGTCAGGTTGCGGGCGATGTTGAGGGCTCCGGCCCAAACGCCGACGTCGATCCGGAACGCGGAAGGCATCCACGGGCCATAGTCCTGATGGCCCAGCAGGACTCCACAGGCGGTGGCCAGGGCGATCGCGGCGACCAGCTGGGCGCTGGGCGCCCGCGGTTGGCTCGCCAGCACGCGTCCGGCCAGCAGGACCGCACAGACGATCGTCGCCACATCGAGGGCCAGGATAATCAGCGGCGCGCTCAAGCGGTCCAAACTCCCAGCGGTTCAGGCTCACTGCGCCACAATGCGTACCAGCGAGGCGGCAGGGCCGCCATGCATCGGAGGAGACCGTTCGATCGCCCTCACGGACCTATCGGGCGCGCCGAGGGCGCTCTGACCCTCAGGCCACCGCGCGCCGCGCCCCCGACGCCAGATGGTTCAGCAGGGCGCGCAGACGGGCTGGATGCAACGGCTTATGGATGATCGGAACCTGGGCGGCGTCGGCGGCGGCCAGCACCTCGGCGCCCATGTCGCCGGTGACCAGGCAGAAGGCGGCCGGCGCATTGGGCCAGGCCTTCAGCTTGCCGATCACCTGCAGGCCGTTCAGGTCGCCGGGCAGGCGATAGTCGGCGATGCAGACGTCATAGCGGGTCCCCGCCGCCAGCAGCGCCTCGGCCTCGGCCAGATCGGCGGCGAGCGCGGCGTCGACGCCCCATTGGCGCAGCAGCCGGCCCGCGCCCTCGCGCACCATGGCGTCGTCGTCGACGAGCAACAGCTTCATGCCGGCCATCAGGTCAGGCTGGATCACCACGCGGGTCGGCTCGCCAGGCTCGGCGTGGGGCAGGGCGAAGGAAAAGCGCGAGCCCCGGCCCTCGGTCGAGGCGATCTCGATGCGGCTGTCCAGGATGACCGCCAGCCGCTGGGCGATGGACAGGCCCAGGCCGAGGCCCTTACCGCGGTCGCGCTCCGGGTTCCCCAGCTGCACGAACTCCTCGAAGATCCGCGCCTGGTCGGCCGGGGCGATGCCAATGCCGGTGTCGGTCACCTCCAGCGAGACGCGCCCACCACGCCGCCGGGCCGCGATCAGCACCCCGCCGGCGCGCGTGTAGCGCAGGGCGTTGGTCACTAGGTTCACGCAGATCTGCTCGGTCAGCGCCGGATCCGCGTCGATCCACAGGTCCGTCTCGCGGAAGCGCAGGTCCAGGCCCTGCTGCTCGGCCACCGGATCGAAATAGCCGGCCAGCCGGTCGAACAGGTCCTGGCAGCTGATCGGCTCGCGATGGCTCTGCACGACGCCGGCTTCAAGCCGCGAGATGTCCAAGAGGCCGTTGAACAGCTTCTCCATGGCCGCGACGTTGGACTGGATGCGGCTCGCCACATCCTTCGCCTCCTCGTCCAGCGCGATGGATTGCAGAGAGCCCGAGAACAGCGACAGCGCGTGCAGCGGCTGGCGCAGATCGTGGCTGGCGGCGGCCAGGAGCTGCGACTTCGCCAGGTTGGCCTTCTCCGCCCGGCCGCGCGCCGCCTCGGCCTCGGCCTTCTCCACCGCCAGCGCGGCCAGCAGGCGGCGGTTCTCGAAGCGGATCGCGAAGCCTTCCTTCAACTCGCGGCTCTGCACCCGGCAGAACCCGAACAGGATCGCCGAATAGCCGATCGAGGCCACGCCCAGCACGTCGTAGGCGTACTGGCCGATCAGCAGGAAGCGGATCATCACCAGGCCGAAGATCGCGGCCACGAAGGCGTAGAGGCCGCTCGGATTGTAGGCGTTGCCCGGCACGCTGCCGCCCGAGATGCCGTAGAGGCCGCAGAGCGTCAGGGCCACGGTGATCGGCTGGGCCACGTCCATGAACAGGAAGGCGGTCGAGCCCCAGACCAGGCCGGCCAGGCCCATGTAGACGGTGTTCAAGGCCGCCGCCCGCTCCAGCCGCGTCCCGTCGTCGTCGGCCGGGATCCTGCGATAGCGCGCCACCAGCCACAGCCGAAACACCTGGGTCGCCAGCTGCACCGCCAGCCAGGCGGCGATCTCGGTCCAGGGATGGAAGGGCGCCTGGGTGGCGCACATGTAGACCGTCACCACGCCGGCGGCGGCGAAGCTGTTGCGGATCTGCTGGAACAGGGTGCGGATGCACTCGGCGCGCACCGGATCGATCTTGAGGTGGCTGTTGGCCGCCAGCGGTTCCAGCCCGACGGCGTCGACGGCGCTCATCCGATCAGGCCGAGCTGGCGCGCCTTCAGGATCGCCTGCACCCGGCCGTCCACCTCCAGCAGGTGGAAGATCTCGGTCAGGTGAGCGCGCACGGTGCGCGGCGCGATGTTCATCCGCCGCTCGATGACCTTGTTGGAATGGCCGTCGGCCAGCAGGGTCAGGACCTCCAGCTGGCGCGCGGTCATGGCGTCGCCGGCATGCGCCACCTCCGGCGTGTCGAAGGCCAGCCCGCCGGCCAGCACCGCCTCCAGCATCTCCAGGATGCGCTCCGGCGCCCAGGCCTTGGAGATGAAGCCGCAGGCCCCGCAGTCGCGGCTGCGCAGCCGCGCGGCCGAGTCCTCACGGCCCGAGATCATCACCCGGCTCACCAGCGGCGCGCGTTCGCCGATAGCCCGGGCGGCGGCGAAGCCGTCGGCGTCGGGCAACAGGATGTCGATGATCGCCAGGTCCGGCGCCGGGCTCTGCGCCAGGGCGGGCAGGGCTTCGGCCGCCGAATTGGCGGTGCGCAAGGTCCAGTCCGGACGATGGGTGCGCAACATCGCCGCGAACCCGTCGCGGAACAGCGGATGGTCGTCGACCAGCAATGCCGTCGTCATCGCCGGAACGCCCCCTCGTTCGTCGAACACGCTTCGCCGAAGAGGAGGCCGCGACCGGCCTAAATAGGCAATAGCCTAAATAGGCGCCTTTCGCCTGATAGGGGATTTATTGAACAAAATCAGAGACTCGATGCCTAAATAGGCAATATCTCCGGACTGTTTCGGCCCTTAAGACTCCGTACATCAAATGGCTGAAGCGCCCCCGGTCCGGGGGCGTTCGCATGTCGGGCTGGAGGGGAAGATGAAGGATTTCGGGACGCGCCATGTGGTCGCGGTCGTTGGCGCCGCCGCCGTGTTGGTGCTGAGCGGCGGCGCGCAAGCGGGAGTGATCGGCGCGGGTTACAGCGCTTCTGCCGCGGTGGGCGACCAGACGGTTTCCCAGAACTCGCCCAATCTGGGCAACCAGACCCTGCCGCCGCCGAGTCCGGGCTCGGTGAGCTTCACGGCCAACTCCACCGACCCCAATGCGCTGGTGACCCGTCTGGCCTCCTTTGGCACGGCGTCCGCCGAGGTCGGCAACAATCCGACACCGCACGTCGACGCCTTCGCGCAGAGCTATGGCCAGTATCAGGCCAACGCCACCGCGGGCATGTTCCTGACCATCGACGGCTACGTCGGCAGCAACAGCGCCGGCATCACGGAGATTCCGATCTTCATTTCCGGCCACGTCCTGTCGAGCGTGCTGGGCGACACCGGTCGCGCCGACGCGACCCTGGGCATCAGCACCTATACCGACCCGGTGACCGGCCATCACACCGTCTTCGACGACTTCTGCACGGCGACAGGCGGCCGATGCGTCGATGAGGACTTCCTCTATGAGTTCGACCTCAGCACCCCGACCTCCCAGACCGGCTGGTTCTCGGCGACCGTGTCGATGAGCGTCATGGCCCAGCAGGTCTATTTCGGAGACCCCGATGCGCTGAGCTCGGCGGTGGTCACCTCCCACGCCAACATCGATCCGATCTTCTACATCGACCCGGATTTCTTGGCGGCGCACCCGGACGCCACCATCGTTCCCAACGGTTCGTTCCTGTTCGACACGCAGCCGGGCGGCAGCACCGGCGGCGATACTGGCGGCGGCGACCCTGGTGGTGTGCCCGAACCGGCCGCCTGGGCGCTGATGATCATGGGCTTCGGATTTGCGGGCGCGTCGCTGCGCCGCCGCAAGGCTTTGTTCGCTTAAGGCGCGCCCCGGCCGCCGCGAACGAGGACGCCGCCGGCTCGCGCACAAGCCGGCGGCGTTTCCGTCTTTCAGATGTCGAGGCTGTAGATGCGCTTGGCTGTCCCGCTGAACAGGGCGGTCTTCTCGCCCGTGCTCGCGCCCTTGGCGATCCGCTTGAAGGCGTTCCACAGGGTCGGATAGTCGCAGGCGCCCATGTCCACGGGGAAGTTGCTCTCGAACATGCAGCGCTCCGGCCCGAAGGCCTCGATGCAGGTCTCGATATAGGGCCGCCACTCGTCCGCCAGCTGCGTGGACGGCGCGCGCGGCTCGCTGAGGAACGAGGGGAAGTTGCAGAAGCACATGGCCAGGCCGCCCAGCTTCACGTTCACCTTCGGCGATTTGGCGAGCTCGCGGATGTTGTCGCGCCACACCCCGAACCGTTCGGGCAGCTTGCCCTGATAGCTCGCCGAGCCCAGCGGCGTGCCGACGTGGTCCAGGATGATGGTCTGGTCGGGGAAGGCGCGGGCCAGGTCGATGACGTCCGGCAGCTGCGGCTCCAGCAGCCAGGCGTCGAAGGTCAGGCCCAGCGGCGCCAGGTGCCTGAACCCTTTGCGGAAATCGTCGGACAGGTAGAGCCCGGCCTCGACCCGGTTCAGCGGGCCTAGCACGTCCTTGTCGGCCTCCCAGGAGGCGGAGTTGCGGATGCCGCGGAAACGTCCGCCGCCGGCCGCGATGTGGCCCTCCAGCACCGGCTTCACCGCGTCGCCCAGCAGCAGGTCGGCGCGGCTGACGATCCCGGCGCAGGGCCGCCAGTCGCCGTACATCCCGCTGGCGCCCATGGCCGCCACGCCGTTGACGAACTCGGTCTCGCCGATCACCCGGCGCTCCACCGGCCCGTCGGCCTTGTAGAAGGCGCCGCACTCCACGAAGACGGTGGCGATGACGTTGTGGCCGCCGCCGCGCGTGTCGGCCATCAGCTCGTCGAGCAGATAGCGCCGCGCGTCGGCGATCGCGGTCATGAAGGGATGTTCGGGAGCCTGTGGGGTCGCATAGTTGCGCCGGTCCCACAGGTGGTGGTGCGGATCCACGATCGGCAGATCGGGCTCCAGGATGGCCTCGGTCATGGATCGTGTCTCCCCGGGTTTGCGCCGGGCGATCCTGGCCTATCGAAGCCCCTGGCGGCAATGCCGCCGAAACGAAGCCCTAAGAGCCCGCAACCGGCGGCGCCTACCCGCCGCCGGCTTTGCGGGCTTAGGCGGCGGCCTCGGCCGGGAGGGCGAAGGCCTTGAGGTTCGACGGCAGGCGCAGGGCCGCGCGGGTGGCTTCCCGCAGGGTCTCGTACCTGGCGGCGGACTCGCTACTCATATTCCAGTCGTCCCGGCCCTTGGCGTCCTGGACGAGATACTGCATCCCCTGAGGGCTGGTACGCGCGACAACTGCGGCATGTGCCATCGTTGGTCTCCAGCGTTCATGAGCCACTGTTCTGTTACGGCTCGATGGGATGCAGGGCTTCAAGCGCCGTGCCAGTTTCGCCTGGGAGTTGTTCTCGGGGCGGTTGAGAGCCGCCGCTCTTCGCTTCACGCAAGCGGGCGCAGGACCTCAGTGGTGGCGCGCGAGCACCTTCAGGATCAGGCCCAGCACCGCCAGCCCGATGAACGCCCACATGGCGATGGAGAAGCCGACGGCGGCCAGCAGGCCGAACACGCGGTTCGACCTGGGCGGCGGCGGGGGTGGCGCCTCGCGGTCGATCTCCGGTGGTTCCATCGATGTCCCGTCCACGCCGCCCCGCCCTGCCTTTTACTTGTGGACGCGCCGGCTCGGATGACCCGCGTCTATGGCAGTCCGACACAAAAGGGCCACGTCCGCGCGCGCCGCGCAAGGTGCAAGCGGCGGTTGGTTATGCTGCTAACCTTAAGCCCTGGGTCGACCTCAGGGCGCCTTGGGCGGCAGGATCGACACCAGGTCCACCTCGAAGATCAGGGTGGCGTTCGGCGGTATGCCCTGGCGCTGCACGGTCTGCCCCGCGGCCGCGGCGGAGGGCGGCGGGGTGTTCAGCGGCCGGCCCGGGCCATAGGCCAGGTAGGGCGGCATTCTGATCTTCCAGTGGTCGCCCGGGCGCATCAGCTGCAGGGCCGCGTTCATGCCGGGGATCAGCTGGCCTACCGGGAAGGTCGAGACCCCTTTGCCGTCGTCCGGCGAGGTGGAGAAGATCGCCCCGTCCTCCAGCCGCCCGATGTAGCGCATCTGCACCGTGTCGCTGCGCTTGGGGTGCTCGCCCGTGGCGGGGCCGGAGGCCAGCACCTGGTAGCTCAGGCCCGGTAGGGTGACGGTGGCCTGGGCCGCGGCCGGCGCGGCGGCGGCGGCCCAGAGAACCAGGGGCAGGGCGAGGGCGGCGGCGCGGGGCGCGAGGGATCGGGTCATGGCGCGACTATAGCGGGGCCTTCAGCCATCGCCAGACGGCCGCATCTCCACAGGCGCGGCGGTTCGGATTACCGTCCGCATACGTGAGTCGGCGCCGGTCAACCCGGCGCGGCCCGCGCGTGGGAAGCGAAAACAGGGGCTATTCAGATGAAACTCAGGACCCTCGGCCTGGCGCTGGTCGCCACGGCGTTCATGACGGGCGAGGCGCTGGCCCAGGCCGGCACCATGCAGCCGATCCCGAACCCGCCCGAAAAGCACAAGACGGTGAAGCACAAGAAGAAGGCCGCCAAGAAGGCCGAAGCCGACGCCGGCGCGAAGGCCGACGCCAAGGCGGATGCGAAAGCCGACACCAAGGCCGACGCGAAGAAGAAGTAGTCTTTGGACGCCCCGTCTCCCGACGCGGAGACGGGGTCGCCCTCACGGGCCTAGCGGCCTTTCCGCGCCGCGAGAGCCGCCTCGTCCACCGCATCGACCACCACCTGCGGCTGGTCCTGGTGGATGTAGTGCGTCGCCCCTTCGACAATCCGGTTGGTCCCGCGGCTCGACAGCGCCGCGATCTCGTCGTGCATCGCCCGCCAGACCTTCTGCATCGCGGTTTGGTCCTCGGGGCTCATGCCTGGGGCGGTGTTGGCGCCGGCGGTCAGCACCGAGACCCGCATCGTCCCCAGTGGCGGCTTCCCTCCAGCCTTCGCCGCCAGCGCCTCGCGCGCCTCCGTCAGCTCCGCCGTGTCGGGCGCGTCGGCCGGGGTGAAGGCGTCCAGCTCGGCCAGCAGGGTCTTGTAATAGGCCGGGCCGCGCGCCGCCTGCAGGAAGGCCTGGGCCGCCGGCGACGGCGCCGGAGCCCCGAGCGCGCAAAGCTTGTCCGCCGTGTCCGTCCGCGGCTCCGCCGCGCACATCTTGAACGACCCGTTCGCCTGCGCCTGGGCGGCCAACATCTTGGGCGCGGCCGCCGCCATCCGCTGCGTCTGGCCCTCGTAGGATGGGTCCACCAACACCAGGGCCGCCACGGCCTTCGGATGGGTCAGCGCGAAGTAACGCACCTCCAGGCTGGCGATCGAATGGCCGACGACCACATAGGGCCCCGGCTCGCCCGACGCCTTCATCAGCGCGTCCAGGTCCGCGGCCGCCGCCTTGCTGTCGCGCGGCATGGGGCCGGGCGAGCTGGTCCCATAGCCCGCCCGGTCGAACGAACAGACCCGGTGCGTCTTCGCGATCCGATCCTGCACGCTGGCCCAGCTCCAGGCGCCGTCGCCCAACCCTGAGTCCAGCACCACCACCGGCCCACCAGACCCCTCGCAATAGAGGTGCATCCTGCGCCCATCGGGCAGGGCGACCAGCCGCCCGTGGGCCAGATAGCCGTCCCACCACGCCGCGCGGACCGCCGCCTGTTCTGGCGAGACGCCGGGCGGCAGCTGGGCGTGGGCGGACGCCGCCAAGCTCGCGGCCGCCACGGCCACGAGACCGAAGATCAATCTGCTCACGAAAATACCCCCAGCCTTAAATCCACGGCAGCCGAGTTTGCGCCGCCCTCGGCCTTGGTCAAGGACGAGGGCGGAGCCCTCGCCGCGGCGCGGCGCGCCTTTGGCGCGTCCTTGACGAAGTCCGAGGCCGGCGCCGCAGTCTCGCCATGAGGTTTAAGGGAGCCTCCGACCCATCGAGGTCGCAAGCCCCACGCTCGTGCTCGCCCCATTCCGGCCACGAAACGCACAGAGCGTGCCACCGTGACATTTCGTCGGTGGCTTTCGGGGGGCTTTCGATGACCAGATCCAGCATCGCCGTGGCGTTCGCCGTCATTCTCGCCGCCGTCGGCACAGGAGCCGTCGCCCAGCCCGCCATGCCGCCCGCTGCACCCGCCGCCGCGCCCGTCGCGGAGACTGCCGCCAGCGACATCGCCCGGCGGATGCTGGCCGCCGCCCGGGCCGGCGACGACGCCTTCATCGCCTTTTCCCGGGACGCCAACGCCCGCCCGTTCCCGGACGACGCCCTGCGCACCATGCGCGGCCAGCTGGCGGGCCTGCAGGTCCACGCCCTGATCTCCGCCACGCCCACCCACGCGGAGTTCACGGTCTTCGACCCTCAACTCGAGAGCTGGGGCGTCCTCGGCCTCAATGTCACGGCGGAGGAGCCGCACAAGATCAACGGCCTCACTATGCAGCCAGGCCGCCACCCGCCCGACGTGGCCGACACGCCGCGCCTGCAGCCCGCCGCCCTGGTCGCCGCCGTCCGCCAGCGCCTGGAGGCGGCCGCCAAGGCCGACCGCTTCTCAGGCGCTGTGCTGATCGCCGAGAACGGCAAGACCCTGCTCGACGCCGCCTATGGCCTGGCCGACCGCGAGGCCAAGGCGCCCAACACCACCGACACCCAGTTCCGCTTCGGCTCCATGGGCAAGATGTTCACGGCGGTGTCGATCATGCAGCTGGCCCAGGCCGGCAAGCTGGACCTCACCGCGCCGATCGGCCGCTACCTGCCGGGCTATCCCAACCGCGACATCGCCAACCACGTCACGGTCGACAACCTGCTGACCCATACTGGCGGCACGGGCGATATCTTCGGGCCGCAGTTCGAGGCCCACCGTCTGGAGCTGAAGACGCCCCAGGACTACGTCGCCCTCTATGGCGCCCGCGCGCCGCTGTTCGCGCCCGGCGCGCGCAACCAGTATTCCAATTACGGCTTCATGCTGCTCGGCCGCATCGTCGAGACGGTGAGCGGCCAGAGCTACGACGACTACATCGCCGGCCATATCTTCAAACCCGCCGGCATGACCGCCACCGGCAACCAGCCCGAGACCGTCCGCCTGCCCAAGCGCGTCACCGGCTACATGACCCGCAAGGGCCAGATCGTGTCGGCCGCCGAGACCCTGCCCTGGAGCGGCACCCCGGCCGGCGGCGGCTATTCCACGGTGGGCGACCTGGCGAAGTTCGCCGACGCCCTGATGGCCGACCGCCTGCTGGACGCGGCCCACACCAGGCTGCTCACCGACGGCGGCTTCACCGGCGCCGACGGCAAGTTCTGGCGCTACGACTTCGGCGCCCCGGCCGGCGACGGGCGCCGCTACTACGGCCACAACGGCGGCGCGCCCGGCATGAACGGCGAACTGCGGATCTTCCCGGCCTCGCCGCCCAAGAACGGTGACAAGGGCCATCCCGCGGCGACCATCGTCGTCCTGGCCAATCGCGACCCGCCGGCCGCCACCGGCGTGGCGAACTTCATCACCGACCGGCTGCCGTAAATCCGTGACCGTCGAAGCCACGTCCGCGCCCTTCGCCGTCAGCCCGCTGCGCCGCGCCATCGCCGTCATCTGCTTCGCCGGCCTGCTGGCGGCCGTGTTGACCGACTTTGTGAGCCGAAGCCTGCCGAGCCCATTGGCGATCGATCTAGGCCTCGCCGTCGGCGCGGCCTTTGGTGTCGCCATGGCGTGGGAGGCGCGCGACGGTGGGATGTTCAGCATGGCCAACCCGCGGATCGCCGCGCGCGCCGGCTTCCTGACGCGCCATGCCTGGCTGCGCATCCCCCTGATGGGGCTGTTCGTTTTCGGGGTGATGTACGAGACCGTCGCAGAGGGCGCGGGTGGGCTCGCCACCGCGCTCATCGGCCAACCCGGCGTCCGCACGACGATCATCACCGGGACCAGCGGCGGCGGAAAAAGCTGCCACAAGTTCGATGTGCGCGGCGTCGGCTTCGTGGTCGATCACGCGCTCTGCGCCTCGTCCGACCTGCTCGCCCGGGCCCAGCCCGGCCGCAGCCTGGTGCTACGGGGCAAGGTCTCGCCCTTCGGCTTCAATGTCGCGGCGATGAGTCTCGGTCCGCCTGTGGCGATCGAGACGCCCTAGCTCACCAGAACGGCGAGAACTCGCCCGACAGCAACACCGCGGCGGTCACGGTGAAGGCGCTGGCGGTCCACAACAGCACCACCGCCCAGGCCGACGGCCCGACCTTCATGTTGTCGACGGATTTCCGCATGGCCCTACGCGCCTCCAGCACTGAACAGCGCCACCCTCACGCCGCCCGCTTGAACGGCGCCTGAACGAGCGTGAACCGAATTCGGTAACCATGTCTTAGCGGGCGGCGACCGCGCCGTGGTCGGAGAGGTGCGCCGCAACGAGCCGCAAACACCCGACCCCTTAAATCCACGGCAGCCGAGTTTGCAAAGCTCCAGTCTGGCCGTGCGGTTTAAGGGAAGCCCTGCCAACGCAGGCCTACCCACAACCCGCTCATCCCCGCGCAGGCGGGGATCCAAGCTGAGTCAAACTTATCCAGAACGCCGCATGGATTCCCGCCTTCGCGGGAATGAGCGGAAAACTCACCACTCCACCTCCTTCTCGCGATAGAGCTTCGGCCGCAGCCGCCCGATCCGCCCCTCCAGCCGCGCCACCTCGCGCTTGGAGGCGGCCAGGTCGAACGGGTTGGCGTTCAGCGCCACGTGCTCGATCTCCAGCCGCAGCCGAAAGGCGCGCTCGTTGCAGGCCTCCATGAAGGCCGCGCGGAAGTCCGGGCGCATCCGCACCCAGGTGTAGACCACCTTGAACGACGGCATCCCCGGCGTCGCCACCACCTCGCTCATTGACGCCCCTTCGCGGATCGCGTCGCACACCGCCGCCGCCAGCTCCGGCGTGTAGCTGCTCTTCCGCCCAGCCTTCCAATGCCGCGGCGCCTTACCCTTGGCCCGCGCCCGCGCCGCGATCTCTTCGGCTTTGATCCTGGCCTCCGGCGCGCGCCGCGCCTCCGCCTCCTCGCGCTTCACCCGCGCCAGCGCCAGCCGCACCCTCCGATAGGCCGCCCCGAACTCCGGGTGCATCTCCACCCAGCGGAACACCGTCGCATAGGCCGGCATCTTGGGATCGGCGGTGATCGCCCGCATCGTCTCCCGATCCGCGATCCGCTGCAGGATCAGATGCCCCATCGCCCAGCTGAACGCAGAGGGCTTGTGGCCGGGGTCGTGGTCCATGGGTGGGATCGGCCAGGTGTTGGCGGGGCGAGGATCAGGCACTGGCAGAGGATAGTTGAAATAAGAACAAAAAGCGAACAATATACCTTCTCCCCTCGCGGGAGAAGGTGGCCCGCGGAGCGGGTCGGATGAGGGGGGACTGATGCCCGCCACCAAGGCCCGAGCCCGAGCCCTCCGGCAAAGCGCCCCATTGGCCGAACGTATTCTTTGGAAGCTCCTGCGCGACCGCCGCCTCATAGGTCTGAAATTCCGCCGCCAAGTTCCGGTGGGGCCCTACGTCCTCGACTTCGTCTGTTTCGCGCACCGTCTCATCATCGAGGCCGATGGGCCGTTCCACGATGCGACCCGAGACGCCATCCGCGACGACTGGCTTGCCGCTCAGGGCTTTCGAACCCTGCGCATGCCCAACCGCATGATCCTGGGAGACAGTTCTCAGGCCATCGATGCCATTCTCAACGTCCTTCTCCCCTCGCGGGAGAAGGTGGCAGCGAAGCTGACTGATGAGGGGGCTTGAACCTCTCCGCCCACCCCTCATCCGACCTCCTTCGGAGGCCACCTTCTCCTGCAAGGGGAGAAGGATAACCAAAGGAAAACCCCGCCGGCGTTTCCGCCGGCGGGGCTCTCCGATCAGCCGAGGCTGAAGGTCCCTAGTATCCCTGGATCCGCGCGTACCGGTCCCGGTGGAACGCCTGGTTGCCGAACGCGGCTTCCGCCGCGCGGGCGCGCTTGAGATAGAAGCCGGCGTCGTGGGCGTCGGTCATGCCGATGCCGCCGTGCATCTGGACCATCTCGTTGGAGACCAGGTGGAAGGTGTCGCCCATCTTGGCCTTGGCGAGGCTGACCAGCTCCGGCACGTCGGGGCTGTCGGCGTCGATGGCGGCGAGGGCGGCCTCGACGGTCGAGCGGGCCAGCTCCAGGTCGGTGAACATCTTGGCCGCGCGGTGCTGCAGGGCCTGGAAGCTGCCGATCACCTGGCCGAACTGCACGCGGGTCTTGAGGTACTCCAGCGTGGTCTCGAAGGCCTGGTTGGCGCTGCCCAGCATCTCGGCGGCGATGCCGGCGCGGGCGCGGTCGAGCACCTTTTCCAGCAGGTCCGCGCCGCCCGAGAGCGCCTCGGCGGCCGCACCGTTGAACTCGATGTTGGCGGCGCCGCGGCTGTCGGCCAGGTGCAGGCGCGTGCGCTTCACGCCGGCGTCGTCACCCTTCACCAGGTAGAGGCCGACCTTGCCGTCTTCGCCCTTGGCCGAGACGACCAGCACGTCGGCGGCCATGCCTTCCAGCACGAAGGCCTTCTTGCCGGTGAGCTTGCCGCCCTTGACCGAGGCTTCGACCTTGGACGGGTTGTGGTGCGGGCCCTCGTCGACGGCGAGCGCGCCGACGGCGGTCCCTTCGGCGATCTTCGGCAGCCACTCGGACTTCTGGGCGTCGGAGCCGCCCAGCACCAGGGCCGAGGCGGCGGCCAGGCCCGAGGCCAGCAGGGGCGAGGCGGTGAGCGTGCGGCCCAGCTCCTCGAGGATCAGGCCCAGCGACAGGTAGCCGAAGTTCGAGCCGCCGTACTCCTCCGGGATGATCACCCCGGCCCAGCCCATCTCGGCCATCTCGTTCCAGGCAGCCACGTCATAGCCCAGCTCCGCGCCGCTATCGCGCATCTTGCGGAAGGCGCTGACCGGAGACTTCTCCTGCACCCAGCTCTTCGCCGCGTCGCGCAGCATGGATTGTTCTTCGCTCAGGACGGCCATTTCAATTTCCTCGCCTAATCTCTCAGTTTCAATTCGAGCCCCGCGAAGCCGCGGGGATCAAGGGGTTTGCGAACCACGAATTTCACAGATTTCACGGAGACCGGGCCGGCGCTTATCCGTGCAATCGGTGAAATCCGTGGTTCATTTCATCAGTGGTTCTGGGTCAGGTCGGGCAGGCCCAGGATCCGCTTGGAGATGATGTTCGACTGCACCTCCTGGGAGCCGCCGTAGATCGTGGTGGCCTTGCCGCCCAACCAGGACCGGACGGCCTCCTTCTCCTCCTTGGAGAACTCGTCGCCGGTCCAGCCCAGGCCCTGGGCGCCCATGATCTCCACCGTCAGCTCGGCGCGCGTCTGCAGCGTCGAGGTGGCGGCGTTCTTCATGATCGAGGTCGCGGCCGAGGGGCCGGAGTTGCCCTTGGCCTCGGCCATGGCGCGCATGGCGGTCTGCTGGAAGGCGCGCCAGTCCATGTCGTTCTGGATGATGCGGCTGCGCAGGTCGCTGTCGGCGATGCGGCCGGCCTCGTCCACGCCCACATATTCCTTGGCCATGTTGTCCAGGCTGCGGCCCATGCCGAACATGCCGCCGCCGCCCGACAGGCCCGAGCGCTCGTGTTGCAGCAGGCGCTTGCCGATCGTCCAGCCGCCGTTCAGCGGCCCGACCAGGTTCTTCTTCTCGGCGCGGGCGTCGGTGAAGAAGGTCTCGCAGAAGGGCGAGGTGCCGTTGATCAGCTTGATCGGCCGCACTTCGACGCCTGGCTGATGCATGTCGATCAGCACGAAGCTGATGCCTTCATGCTTCTTCGTGGTGTCTGTGCGCACCAGGCAGAAGCACATATCCGCGTACTGGGCGCCGCTCGTCCAGATCTTCTGGCCGTTGATCAAGAAGTGATCGCCCTTGTCTTCGCATCTGGTCTGCAGCGCGGCCAGGTCAGAGCCGGCGCCCGGCTCGGAATACCCTTGGCACCACCAGACTTCACCTTTGACGATGCCGGGTATGTGTTCCTGCTTCTGCGCCTCGGTGCCGTATTCCAAGAGCGTCGGGCCGAACATCATCACGCCCATGCCGCCGATCGGGTTGTAGGCGCCGGCCCGGCCCAGCTCCTGCTGCACCACCCGCGCCTCGGCCGGGGACAGGCCGCCGCCACCGTACTGCGCGGGCCAGGTGGGCACGCCCCAGCCCTTGTCGCCCATGGCCTTCTTCCAGGCCTGCTGGGCCGGCGAGGGCTCGACCGCCTCTTCCCGCATCATCGGGTTGGGCTTGTTCTTCAGCTCGGCCGGGAAATTGGCCTCGATCCACGCCCGGGCCTCAGCCCGGAAGGCGTCCAGATCGCCGCCACCGAAATCCGCCATTCTAAAATTCTCCATTCCATATTCCGCTCATCCCCGCGTAGGCGGGGACCCAAGCTGACTCCGCAAATGTCCGCGGCGCCGCGCCTGGCCTAAGAACTTCCGCTTGGATTCCCGCCTTCGCGGGAATGAGCGGTGTAACTGATCATCGATACCCTAGCGGTTCTGCGTCGCCTCCGGCAAACCCAGGATGCGCTTGGAGATGATGTTGTTCTGCACTTCCTGGCTGCCGCCGGCGATGGTGCCGCTCTTGGTGCGCAGCATGGCCTTGATCGTACCGACCTCGTCATCCGTGAAGCCTTCGCCGCTCCAGCCCACGCCGCGGACGCCCAGGATCTCCACCGCCAATTCGGCGCGCTCCTGACGCACCCAGGAGCCGACGTTCTTCAGCGCCGACGACGCCGCGCTCGGCCCGGAGTTCGAGCGGCTCTCCAGCGCCGCCCGCCGGCCGGTGAGCGCGAAGGCCTGAGCCTCCATCAGGTGCCGCGTCAGCCGTGCGCGCAGGTCGGCGTCGGCCAGCCGTCCGCCTTCGTCCACGCCAACGTAGGTCCGCGCCAGCTCCGGCAGCGGCGGCCCGGGCAGGGCGCCCGGCCCTGCTTGGCCCGGCTGAGCGTTGGCGCCGCTGATCCCCTGGCGCTCGTGCTGCAACAGGCGCTTGGCGATGGTCCAGCCGCCGTTCAGCGGCCCCATCAGGTTCTCCTTCGGCACCTTCACGTCGGTGAAGAAGGTTTCGCAGAAGGGCGTGGTGTCGTTGATCAGCCGGATCGGCCGGGTCTCGACGCCAGGCGAACGCATGTCGATGAGCAGGAAGCTGATGCCCTCGTGCTTCTTCGACGGGTCCGTGCGCACCAGGCAGAAGCACCAGTCGGCCAGATGCGCGCCGCTCGTCCAGATTTTCGAGCCCGAGACCAGGTAGTGGTCGCCCATGTCCGTGGCCTTGGTCTGCAGGCCCGCCAGGTCCGACCCCGCGCCGGGCTCGGAGAAGCCCTGGCACCAGCGCAGCTCGCCCTTGACGATGGGCGGGATGTGCCGGCGCAGCTGCGCCTCGTTGCCGTATTCCAGCAGCGTCGGGCCGAACATGATCACGCCCATGCCGCCGATCGGGTTGGGCGCGCCGATCGCCGCCATTTCCTCGGCCAGCACCCGCGCCTCGGCGCGGGAGAGGCCGCCGCCGCCGTATTGCGCAGGCCACGTCGGCGTGCCCCAGCCCTTGTCGCCCATCCGCTGTTTCCACAGGGCGATGTCGCCGGTGGGCTTCTCCCCGCTGGTCTCGCTCTCCGCAACCCCGCTCGCGTCCCTGCGCAGCGAGGCCGGGAAGTTCTCGTCCAGCCAGGCCCGCGCCTCCGTGCGGAAGGCGTCAAGGTCGGTTCCTCCGAAGTCAGGCATCGGTCTTGCTCCCTATCCTTCCTTTCCCGCGAAGCGGGAGAGGGGGACCGCTCGCCGAAGAGCGAGCGGTGGAGAGGGAGAGCGGCTTCTGCTGCACTTGAGGCTCTCCCTTTCCACCATCCGCTCTTCGCTTCACTCGGCGGACGGTCCCCCTTTCCCACGAGTGGGAAAGGAAAATCAGGCGTTCTGGGTCGTGTCGGGCAGGCCCAGGATGCGCTTGGAGACGATGTTCGACTGGATCTCCTGGCTGCCGCCGAAGATCGTGGTCGCCTTGCCGGAGAGCCAGGTGCGCACCGCGTCCCGCTCCTGGGCGCTGAATTCGTCGCCCTCCCAGCCCAGGCCCTGGGCGCCCATGATCTCGACGGTGAGCTCGGCCTTCTCCTGGCCGATCCAGGTGCCGGAGTTCTTCATCACCGAGGTGGTCGCCGACGGGTTCTGGTTGCCCTTCGCCTCGTCCGCCGCCCGCTGGAGCGTCAGACTGTGCGCCTTGGCGTCCATCATGTGCTTGGCCACCCGGCTGCGCAGGTCCGGGTCGGCGATGCGGCCCTTGTCGTCCAGGCCGACGTACTTCTTGGCGAGGTCGACCACATTGGCGCCGGCCATCATCCGCCCGCCGCCCTGGCCGGAGCGCTCGTGCTGCAGCAGGCGCTTGCCGATCGTCCAGCCGCCGTTCAGGGGGCCGACCATGTCGTTCTTCTCGGCCCGGGCGTCGGTGAAGAAGGTCTCGCAGAAGGGCGAGTTGCCGGCGATCAGCTTGATCGGCCGGGTTTCCACGCCCGGCTGATGCATGTTGATCAGCACGAAGCTGATGCCCTCATGCTTCTTCGAGGTGTCGGTCCGGACGAGGCAGAAGCACCAGTCCGCGTACTGGGCGCCGCTCGTCCATATCTTTTGGCCGTTGATTTTCCAGTAGTCTCCGGCGTCTTCGCACTTGGTCTGAAGGCTCGCGAGGTCCGAGCCGGCGCCCGGCTCCGAATAGCCTTGGCACCAGCGCAGCTCGCCCCGGACGATCGGCGGGATGTGGCGGCGCTTCTGGTCCTCGGTGCCGTATTCCAGCAGCGTCGGGCCGAACATTGAGGTGCCCATGCCCGCCACCGGGTTCTCGGCGCCGGCCCGGGCCATCTCCTGCAGCAGCACGCGGGCCTGGGCGCCGCTCAGGCCGCCGCCGCCGTACTCGGTCGGCCAGGTCGGGGTGCCCCAGCCCTTGGCGACCATCGCCGCCTTCCAGCGCTTGTGGTCCTCGGTCTGGGATTCCGCGCCCGGGATCATCGCCTGGGGCTGATGGGCCAGGGACTCGGGGAAGTTCTCGTCGAGCCAGGCGCGCACCTCGGCGCGGAAGGCGTCCAGTTCGGAGCCGCCGAAATCGGCCATGGTACCTTCTCCCTAAAATATATCTTATATTTTCAATAATTTAGGCAAATGCTAGCACGGAAATCGAACAGTTTGGAGTCAGGCTTTCCTACTTCGGATCGGGCAGGCCCAGGACGCGCTTGGAGACCACGTTCAGATTGATCTCCGAGGTGCCGCCCTCGATGGAATTGGCCTTGGACCGCAGCCAGGAGCGCACCGCCGCCAGCTGGGCCTCGGTGAAGTCTTCGCCGTCCCAGCCCAGGCCGTTCAGGCCGAAGGCCTCGATCATCAGCTCGTTGCGTTCGTGGGCGATCTTGGCGCCGGCGTATTTCATGATCGCCGCCGTGTTCGACGGGCCGTTGGAGGCGCGCGCGTCGTCCGCCGCCCGCTTCATGGTCAGCCGGAACGCCTGGTTTTCCATCAGGTGGTCGGTGATCCGCCGCCGCAGGTCGGCCTCGGCCAGCCGGCCATCCTCCTCGACGCCCAGCGCGGCCTTGGCGGCCTCGGGGATCGTCGGCATGGCCACGGTCTGGCCGAGGTTTCCCGCGCCCAGGCTGCCGGCGATCGAGTCCCGCTCGAACTGCATCAGCCGCTTGGCGATGGTCCAGCCGCCGTTCAGCGGCCCGAACAGCTGGTCCTTCGGCACCTTCACGTCGGTGAAGAAGGTCTCGCAGAACGGCGAGGCGCCGTTGATCAGCAGGATCGGCCGCACCTCCACGCCCGGCGACTTCATGTCGATCAGCAGGAAGCTGATGCCTTCATGCTTCTTCGTCGTGTCGGTCCGCACCAGGCAGTAGCAGCGGTCCGCGTGCTGGGCGCCGCTCGTCCAGATCTTCGACCCGTTCACCAGGAAATGGTCGCCCTTGTCCTCGGCCCGCGTCTGCAGGCCGGCGAGGTCGGAGCCGGCGCCGGGTTCGGAGTAGCCCTGGCACCACCAGACGTCGCCGTTCACGATGCCGGGGAAGTGCTGCTTCTTCAGCGCCTCGGAGCCGTACTCCATCAGGGTCGGGCCGAAGAACGCGATGCCCATGCCGCCGATCGGGTTGCGGGCGCCGATCGCGGCCATCTCCTCGGCCAGCACCGCCGCCTGGGCGCGGCTCAGGCCGCCGCCGCCCACCTCCTTCGGCCAGGTCGGCGCGCCCCAGCCCTTGGCGCCCAGCGCCTTGCGCCACGCCGTCGCTTCGGGGCTTTCCGGCCGGGCCTGCAGCTTGGCGAGCTGGGCCATCGGGTCCTTCGCCAGGGCCTTCGGGAAGTTCGCGTCCAGCCAGGTCCGGACATCGGCCCGGAAGGCCTCGAGGTCACCGCCAAAATCCGCCATCAGAATCTCGCCTTCGAAACAGGAAACGTCTTCGGGGACCACGGCCGAAATAGGCCGCGGGCCCGCAACTCAACTATTTGGGATCGGGGAGGCCCAGCACCCGCTTGGAGATCACGTTCAGGTTCACTTCCGAGGTGCCGCCCTCGATGGAATTCGCCTTGGTGCGCAGCCAGCCGTGGACGGCGGTGAGCTCGCCGGGCGCGAAGCCCTCGCCCTCCCAGCCCAGGCCCTGGCCACCCAGGGCCTCCACCATCAGCTCCGAGCGCTCCTTGGCGAACTCGGCGGCCGCATATTTGATGATCGAGGTCGCCGCCGAGGGGCCGTTGGAGGCCTTCGACTCCGCCGCGATCCGCCCGATGGTCTGGCGCAGGGCGGCGAAGTTCATCTTGTTCTCGGTGATGCGGCGGCGCAGCTCCAGATCGCTCAACCGGCCGTCTTCCAGACCCACATAGTTCTTCGCCAGTTCGGCGACGTCACCCGCGGCGCCGCCGGCCGTCCCGCCCTCGCCGAAACCCGCGGAGATGTTCTGCCGCTCGTATTGCAGCAGGCGCTTGGCGATCTCCCAGCCGCCATTCAGCCGGCCGACCAGATTGCCCTTCGGGATCTCGACGCCGGTGAAGAAGGTCTCGCAGAACGGGCTCTCGCCGCTGATCAGGAGGATCGGCCGCGTCTCGACACCGGGCGTGCGCATGTCGATCAGCACGAAGGAGATGCCTTCGTGCTTCTTCGTCTGGTCGGTCCGCACCAGGCAGAAGCACCAGTCGGCCTTGTCGGCATAGCTCGTCCAAACCTTCGAGCCGTCGATCTGCCAGTGGTCGCCCTTGTCGACGCACTTGGTCTGCAGGCCGGCGAGGTCGGAGCCCGCGCCCGGCTCGGAATAGCCCTGGCACCAGCGGATCTCGCCGCGGACGATCTTCGGCAGGTGTTCCTTCTTCTGCTCCTCGTTGGCGTATTCGAGCAGCACCGGACCCAGCATCCACAGGCCGAAGGAGAGCAGGGGCACGCGATAGCGGCCGGCGGCCAGTTCCTGGTCGATGATCCGCGCCTGGGCGGCGGAGAGGCCCGCGCCGCCGTAGTCCTTGGGCCAGGTGGGCGCTGTCCAGCCCTTGGCGGCGACGCGGTCGCGCCAGACGATCTGCGGGTCGGACGAGCCCTGGAAGGCGCGGCCGCCCCAGACGGCTTCAGGGTCGGTCTTGGCGTCGGCGTCGCGCAATTCCGGCGGATAATTGGCGGCCAACCAATCGCGGACCTCCGCGCGGAAGGCGTCAAGCTCGGAGGCGCCGAAGTCGGCCATGGCGGGGTCAACCCTTTACTTACGGAAGCGGCCGACACCTTAGCGCCGGCCCCGGCGCAACGAAACAACCGTTTGAAGCGCTGAGCCGGACAACACCGCGCTGCAAATCGGCTATTAGAGTCCATCTGGACAGACCCACGGGGCTGGATGCGTTTCCTTCGAGACCTGCGCCCGGCGGCCTTCGCGGTCGCGCCCTGGACGGCGGCGATCCTGACCCTGGCGGCTGGCGTCATGCTGCTGGCGTCCGGTGCGACGCCCTCGGAGCCGGTCCGCTTCATGCGCCTGATCCAGGTGACCCCGGTCTATCTGATCGAGGCGGCGCACTTCCTCTCCAGCATCCTGGGCCTCGCCCTGATCCTGTTATCTTTCGGCCTGCGCGCGCGGCTGGATGCGGCCTGGTACGCGACCCTGGGCGTGCTGCTGATCGCGGCTTCCCTCGCCCTGCTGAAGGGCTTCAACTGGGAGGAGACGGCGGCCCTCGTCACCCTGATGATGGCCCTGATCCCGTTCCACGGGGCATTTCCACGCACCTCGACGCTGACGCGGATGGAGATTACGCCCGGCTGGCTGTTCTCCGCCCTGTGCGCGGTGGTCGGCGCTGGCCTGCTCGGGCTCTGGACCTTCCAGCATTCCGACTACACCGACCGGCCCTGGTGGCGGGTGATGGCCGACGCGGACGCCGAGCGGGCGGTGCGCGCCTGGGCGGGCGCGGCGATCGTGCTCTTCGCCTTTGGCGTCTGGCGGCTGTTCTCCTCGGCGGCGACCCCGCCGGTGGTGGGCGAGAGCGATCCGGACTTCGAGCGCGTGCGCGCCATCCTGGCCAAGGCCGAGGTGGCCGAGCCGGGGTCCAACCTGGCCCTGCTGGGCGACAAGCGCTTCCTCTTCTCGGCCTCTGGCGAGAGCTTCCTGATGTTCGCGGTGCGCGGGCGCGCCTGGGTGGCGCTGGGCGCGCCGGTGGGCAAGCGCGAGGAGCGGTCCGAGCTGCTCTGGCGGTTCCGCGAACTGGCCGACAGCCACGCCGCGCGGCCGGGCGTTCACGGCCTGAACGCCGACGACCTGCCGGAAATCGTCGACCTCGGGTTCGCGATCCAGAAAGTCGGCGAGACCGCTGCCGTGCCGCTGGAGACCTTCTCCATGGAGGGCCGCAAGCGGGGCGCGGCGCGACGTAACTGGCGCAAGCTGGGCGAGGGCGGCGCGAGCTTCGAGGTGGTCGAGGGCGAGGCGCTCACCGCCCTGATGCCGACGCTGCAGGCGATCTCCGACGAGTGGTTGGCGCATCATGCGGGCGGCGAGAAGGGCTTTTCCATGGGCGGCTTCTGGCCGCGCTATGTCCAGGAGTTCCCGGTGGCGGTGGTGCGCGCCGAGGGCCGCGTCGTGGCCTTCGCCACCATCTGGACCACGGCCAGCCGCGCGGCCTTCTCCATGGACCTGATGCGCTACGCCAACGACGCGCCCAGCAACATCATGGACTTCCTGTTCGTCGAGTTGATCGAGTGGGGCCGCGGCCAGGGCTACGAGGCCTTCGAATTCGGCATCGCCCCGCTCGCCGGCCTGGAGGATCGGCCGCTGGCGCCGATCATGAGCCGGGTCGGCAACCTGCTCTTCGAGCGCGGCGAGGACATCTACAACTTCCAGGGCGTGCGCCGGTACAAGGGCAAGTACGACCCGCTGTGGCAGCCGCGCTATTGCGCCGCGCCGCACAAGTGGTCGATCCCCTGGCTGATGGCCGATGTCGGCCTGCTGTCGTCCGGCGGCGTCTCCGGCCTTTCCAAGCGACCGAAGAAGGCGGAGGAGCCACCGCCGGCGGCGGAAGTCCCCGCGACCTAATCGGCCGACCAGCCGGCTTTCACGTTGCGGTCGATCAGCCGCTCGACGTCATTGTCGCCATAGTGGTGGTGATCGTGGCCCTCCCGGGTCGCGGCGCGGAACTCGCCGACCACCAGAGGCCCCTTCGTCGGGCCCTTGGCCACATAGCCCACCGCGCGCCAGCCGTTGTGGCTGCGTCGATCGCTGGCCAGCACATAGACGAGAGAGGCGTTGTCGCGGCCGATGTCCTCTGCCAGCACCTCGGCGCCGCTCGTCGTGGCGTGGACCACGGTGTGCTTGCCGCCCTTCTTGACCCTCACCTCGGTATTGGCGCCGTCGTCGTGGATGTGGATGCCGAAGATGCTCACGTCGGCGCGGTCGTTCAGGGTGTGGACGTGGAAGAAGGGCAGGTCGACGTCGGTCCGCTCGCCTTCGCCCTCGGTGCGCGAGATCGGCGCGGGCGCCTTGTAGGGCAGCGGCAGCAGGGTGCGCAGCTCAGCCTGCCGCGGCGCCAGCGCCTCGGCGATGCTGCGGCCTTCGAGATCGACCAGGGTCAGGTGGACGCTCTCGCCCTCCGGCCCGTCGTAGTCGCAGCTCTTGCCGCTGGGCGACTGGAGGCGGAGGGTCAGGGCGCCTTCGGTGATCGGACAGTCGAGGGCGGCCACCGCCCGCAGCGGCGCCCGGCCCACCGAGCTTGCTTCGAAACCCTCATAGTTGACCCGCGTGGCGCAGGCCGACAGCGCGAGCGCGGAAACGCCCACGGCCGCCGCGATGGTCGCGCGCTTCATGATCCCCAAACCCCTATAATTCGCAGTCGCCCTCGGCTGCGACGGTCGAGCTTGGCGACCGGAAAGTCGAATGAATTCGCGGTAAGGGAAGCCGCAGCGATGCCCCGGCCGAGGTGTGACAGCCTCAGGCCGGGGCGGCCATCCGCGCCAGGACTGGAGAGCCGGCGCAGCAACCTGCGACAGCAACGTAGCACCGTAAGGAGGTTCCGCCAATCCAGGCGGACAGGCGCGGCCCTTGACGCTCTCCCGTCAGGGCCGCGCTCGGCCGAACATAACGCGGGTTTGGGCTCTGGAACGCGCTATGTCGCCTAAGGCCTCAGCCACCCGAAGGCGCTGGGGTTGTCGGGTAGACGTTCTGGCGCGGCGGGTTCCCTAGGTCGCCGAGGAAATTTTTTTGAAGGCGGTCCGTGGCGGCGGCCTCAGTAGTCCGCGTAGACCGTGACACCCACCGAGCGGGGCTGCTGCGGCGTGACCTGACGAACCTGGGCCGGGTTGAACGGATTGCCGAAGGCGAAGGTGTCGCTGAAGGCGTTGGTTGGATTGGTCATGAAGACCTGGGCGCCGTAACGCCCGTGGCGGGCCTCGGCCACCAGGCGCGTGCTCACGTAGCCGCCCTGCGGGAACGAACCGTCGAAGGCCACCCGCGAGCGGCCGATATAGGCCGTCTCGCCGGTCAGCCGCATCAGCCAGTCGCCGGCCAGCAGGCGTTGGTAGCTGACGACGCCGCCGCCCGAAAATGAGGGGGCGCCCGGCAGGGAGCTCGGCAGCACCGCGAGGAACGCCGGATTCGGGTTCGCCGTGCGGCTTCGAGAATACCGGCCGTTCAGCCCAAGGCTCAGGCCACCGTCGAAGCGGTAGGCCAGATCGAACTCGATGCCGGCGATATGGGCGTCCCCGGCGTTGGTGGTGAAGGGAATGCCCGAGGAGCGGAACTGGTCCGTCTGCAGGTCCTTCCAGATTTCGTAGAACACCGCGCTGTTGAGGCTGAGATGGTGGTCCAGCGCGTCGAGCTTCACGCCCAGTTCGTAGTTCTGCAGCTTGTCCGGCGAATAGGTCTCGCGTTCCTTCGGCAAGGGCACCGCGCCGCCGGAATTGACGCCGCCTGGGCGGAAGCCCTGCGACATTACCGCATAGATCAGGTTCCCGGCGCCCAGTTCGCGCTGCACCGAGACCTTCGGCGAAAACCCGGAGAAGTTGGTGCTGCGGTCGAGGCTGCGCGGGGTGAAGAGTTCCGAGACGACCGAAGACGTGGTGTGCGTGTGGATGGCGAAGGCGCGACCGCCGACGGCGACGCTCCAGGCCGGGTCGATCTGGAGACTGGCTTCGCCATAGCCCGCCAGTTCCTGGATGCGGTCGTAGCGATTGTCGCCATAGACCTCCACGTCCGGGGCGAAGCTGTGCTGGGCCAGGAGCTGGGCCGGCGTGTGCTGGCCGGTGTCGGCGCCGTAGACCCCGATCAGCCACTGAAACCGCCCGCCGCCGCGCGAGGTGAGATAGGCATCTTCCACCATCATGTCGGTGTGGGCGACCTCGGAATAGGCCGAGGTGTCGGCGAAGGAGGTGAAGAGCGCTTGGACGGCCGTGGCGTCGTAGAGGCTGTGGAAGGCGTGCTCCACATAGCCGGTCGAGGAGGTGAACTCCGCCCAGCCCCAGGCGTATTTCACCGTGCCGACGGCATAGGCGATGTCGTTGGTGTGGGGCTCGAGGATCCGGTTGATGCGGGTGAGGCCCAGGCCCGGTGAGGTGTACTGGGTGTCGTTCGAGCGGAGGTGCTGAAGGCCCGCGTTGAAGTCGACGGTCAGCGCGTCCGTGGGCTGGTACAGCAGGCCAAGGCGCGCGCCATAGCGCAGGGTGCGGTTGGCGTCCTTCCGGTTGACCACCGTATCGTCCAGGTAGCCGCCATCCATCTCCTGATAGGCCGCCAGCCGTACGGCCGCCACGCCGCGCCAGAGCGGATAGTTGCCGTAGCCGTCGATCGCCTCGCTGGGGCCGCCGTTCTCGGTGACCGCGCCGGTCACACGGGCTTCGGCGGCGAGGTGCTGGAGGTCGGGCTGGCGGGTCACGATCCGGTAGATCCCGCTCATCGAGCCGGAGCCGTAGAGCGTGCCCTGGGGTCCGCGCACGATCTCTACCCGATCCACGTCGGTCAGGCGCAGGTCCGGATCGGGCGCGTTGTAGTTGATCGGCAGGTCGTCGATGTAGGTCGCCACCATCTGGCGCGTGCGGCCGGTGTAGGCGCCGTCGGAGATGCCGCGCAGCAGGAGCTTGTCGCGTCCCGGCCCCAGGTTGGTCGACAGCATACCGCCGAGTTCGGCCGAGCCGCTGGCCGCGTCGTTGGCGCCGACCTCCTTCAGCTGTTCGCCACTGACCGCGGTGACCGAGACGGCCAGCTGCCGCGGGTCGCGCACCCGTTTGGTGGCGGTCACCAACAGCTCGGAAACGGCGGCGGTGGGCGGCGGCGCCGCCGCGGTGACGTGCTCGCCTTCGCGGCGGCGCGCGGCGACCTGGACCGTGTCGGGCGCCACCAGCTTCCAGCCGCAGGGGGCGTCCGCCAGCACCTGGTCCAGCGCCCGCTCGAAGCTGGTGGCCGCCACGAACCGCTGCGGCATGCTCCCCTCGCAGGCGGCGGCGCCCAGGAGGGTCAGGTTGGCCTGCTGCGCCAGGTCTAGCAGGGCCTCGGAATAGGGCTTGGCCTCGATGTGGAAATGGATGCGCGCCGGCGCGGCCCGCGCCGCGCCCACCGCGGCCAGGCTCGTTACGCCGGCAAACGCCAACGCAGCCGCGAACTCACGACGCCTAGCGATGATCCGCCCCACCCCAAACCTTGGACGCTACTTCCGGATGAGCGTCAGTCCCTGGGCGGAAGGTACTGCCTTGACCGGCAGCATCAAGGACAAGCGCGTGGCGACCGCCTTTGGATCGTCCAGAACGATCACGCCGGTGATCGGAATCCGCGCCAGCGCCGGGTCGCCGATGTCGATCTGCTGGGCGAATTCCCGGTTCAGATCGGCCACCACGTCCTGCAGAGGCTGGTTGCGATAGACAAGGCGCCCGGATCGCCAGCTGAAGGTCTCCTGCGGATCGACGGCGCGGACCGCTTCCACGCCACCCTGGCCTATAGCCAGCCGCTCTCCCGGCGTAAGCAGATAAGTCTGGCCGACGCCTGAGGCGCCGGGACGCACCTCCACCTTGCCCTGGGCGACGGTGACGGTCAGGCCATCGCCGCGATTGCGGACCTCGAACTGGGTGCCGACGTCGCGAATCTCGCGGCCGCCGGTTTCCACGGTGAACGGTCGCGCCGGATCATGGACCACGTTGAAGATGGCCTGGCCGCCGGCCAACGCCACCTGGCGCCGCGAACCGGACATCCGCACGGTCAGCCGCGTCTCGGCGTCCATGTCGATGGTGGTGCCGTCGGCGAGCTTGACGGACTGATGCTGCGCTCGAGCGGTCTGATAGGTCTGGGCCGGCGCTTCACGTGGAATGGTCGGCAGGATCACCAGGGCGGCCGCTGCGGCCGCGACCAGCCCACCGCCGGCGATCCAGCCGCTCCAGCGCGCGCGGGCGCCCATCGCCCGGCGACGGTCGACCGCTTTCAGCTCTTCGAGCACCGCGTCGGCGCGGACCTCGAACTCCTGCCAATCGGCCAGCGCCCGTTGGTAGGCGGGGCGGTTCAGCGGATCGGCGGCCAGCCAGGCCTCGAACGCGTGGCCGTCCTGTTCAACCAGGCTCTCGCCCGACAACCGGGCCAGCCAGGCGCTGGCGTCGATTTCCGCCTGCTCCCTTCGCGCTTGCTCGGTCATTGATCCACTCGCCCACACTGCGCACACGGCGCCGGACATGTGCAAAGACGTCGCCGATCCAGGTGAACCCAAGGTCGACGCGAACCGAAATCGGCGAATTTTTGCAAAAGCGTCACCCAGCCGCTCATGGGCGAAGCCTTTCGGAGAGCTTGCGGATCGCCGCCTGGATGTGGTGCTCGACCATCTTCTGGGAAATCCCCATGGCCTCGGCGGTCTTGGCCTGGGTCAGGCCGTCCAGCTTGTTGAGCCGGAAGGCGCGGCCCATCTGCGGCGGCAGGTCGGCGACGGCTTCCGCCAGCAGGCGCGCGCGCTGTCGCTCGGCGATGGTCTCGTCCGCGCCGGGGCCGGGAACCACATCCTCATCGCCCAGGGTAGTCCGCGTCTCCAGGCGCCACCGGGCGTCGCGGCCGGCCGCGCGGCGGGCGCTGCGCAGGTGGTCCACCGCCAGATTGGCGGCCATGCGGTAGAGCAGCGCGCCCGGCGTCCGCACTTCGGCGGCGTCGACACCGGCGATCTTCAGGTAGAGGTCCTGCACCAGGTCCTCGGCCTCGGCCATCGAGCGGGTGCGAGCGGCCAGGAACAGCAGGAGCGTCTCCCGCTTCTCGAAGAAGGCCTGGACGAGGGGGCTCTCCTCGCGTCGGTCGGACGGGCCAGACGGCTCCACTGCTTCTCCCTGGCCCCCAAGACGGCTGTGCTCAAGGTCCCAGATCGCGTGGCGCGGCTCAAGGGCCGCCGGCGGCCGGCCGCCGCTATTCGTCGGTGGACGAGGCTTCACGCCCGCCGGTGATCGTGGTCAGGGCGCGCATGATCTCCGACGAGGCCTGCAGTTCCGCGAGGCTCGCGGCCGATACCCGGTCCAGCAGGGCCTCGCCCTGGGCGGTGACGCTCAGCAAGACGCGCCGACGGTCGATCGGCGAGGGCGCGCGGGCCACCAGGCCCGCCTTCACCAGCCGGTCCGCCAGCTCCACGGCGCTGTGGTTCTTCAACAGCAGGTGGTCGGCCAGTTCGCCGATCGAGATTTCCTGGCGGCCCGGATGGGCGCCCTTGATCGACAGCAGGGCCTGATGCTGCTGTGGCGTCAGCCCGACCTGCCGCGCATTGGAATCGGCGAGGGACACGAACCGGCGCAGCGCCAGGCGGAACGCGGCGAGCTCGTGATAGTCCTCGGGTGTCATGCGGCCGGATCGGGGCAAGCGTCGGTGTCCTGCGGGGCGGTCGGATCGATCCTAAAGCACAAAACTGTGCTGTGACGGGAACATTGCATCGCGATACGATCTACCACGGAAGGGAAGATCAAGATGCATTGGCCTCGCCGACTTCCTCATGGCCCTGCGCAGGACGGTTGGATTGTCGAACTGGCGCTCTGGGCCCTCGTCGGCCTCATCGTGGCGGTGAACGTGGTCATGATGTGGCGGATCGCGACCGCCACGGTCTAGGCCGCGGCCGCGTCGTCTAGCCGGCCTTCACCAGCTGCAGCATGTAGCCGGCCAGCAACAGAGCGCCCGTGGCGCAGACCAGCATCACCGGCCGCCAGGGGATCATCCTGGGACCCCGCTTCGGGTCCGGTGGCCGCGCGCCGCGCCAGCCGGCGAAGACCGCCAGGGCCAGGAGCGCCCCGGCCAAGCTGGCGGAAATCGTCATGTCCATGTGCGACGCCGTAGCGCAGGCGACGGTATCGGTGGAACCCCGAGGCGGTTCTGCAGGCAGTTTTCGTCCACAGTTCTCACGCCGAGACCACTATATGTTGCGTTAAGCTTTCATTTACACACCAATTGACGGTGCTAGCGTTCCTCTAATCAGGAGGGGCGATTCGATGACGGCGGCGGCGCCCTGGAGCGTCAAAGGGATCGATCCGAAGGCCCGGGAGGTCGCCAAGACCCTCGCCCGCCGTTCCGGCATGACTCTTGGGGAATGGCTTAACCGAATTATCCTAGAAGATGAGCTGCCCGAGGAGGTCACCTCCGAGGACCAGTTCAACGCGCGCCCGGCTCGCCCGCCGATCCCGGTCGCGAACGAGGCGAAGCCCTATATGCCGCCCCCGTCCTTCACCCCCAGGCCCGCGATGGGGCTGGCCGCCGGATCGGCGGAAGGCGGGGTGACGGGAAGCGCCGAGGATCTGGCCCGCATCGCCGCGGTCCTGGACCGGCTGACCGACCGCATCGAGGCGTCGGAGACCCGCACGGGCCTGGCGATCTCGGGCGTCGAGCATTCCGTGCGCCACGCCATGGCGCGCATCGAGACCGCCGAGCGCGAGCACCTGGCCGTCGCCACCCGCTTCGACGCCGCCGCCGAACAGCTGGCCGCGGAGCAGGCCCGCGCGGGCGAGCGCATGCGCCGGATCGAGGACGAACTGTCCGGGCCGCGCTCGGTCGAGGCTATCAAGGCGCTGGAGGCTTCGGTCGCCCGGGTCTCCAGCCAGTTCGCCGAGGGCGAGGAGCGTTCGCGCGCCACGCTCGCCGGTATCGAGGCGCGGCTGGCCAATATCGAGGCCGGCGCCGATCCGTCGCAGGTGATCGAGGATGCGGTCGGTCGATTGGCCCAGCGGCTGGCCGACGCCGAGGCGCGCACGGGCGACGCCCTGGACAGCCTGCGCGACACCCTGACCCAGCTCGATCAACGCATGTACGCGGCCGATTCCAGCGTGCGCGGCGACATGGAACAGCGGCTGAGCGCGCTCGCCGACGAGCTTGGCCGCCAGGTGGCCGGCAACCGGGCGGAGATCGCCGCGCGCCTGGCCGCCACCGGCTCCGCCCCGCTCTCCGCGGCGGTCGAGGCCCGCCTGGGCCAGGTCGAGCAGCATATGGCCGCCGTCGACCAGCGCACCGGCCGCGCGATCGAGACCCTGGGCCACGAGATGCTGTCGATGGCCGAGACCCTCGGCCGCCGGACCCAGGCCGCCGAGCAGCGCAGCGCCGAGGCCATCGAACAGGTGGGCGGCGAAATCGCCCGGATCGCCGGCGCGGTGGAGACCCGCCTGGGCCGCACCGACCAACTGCACGCCGAGGCGCTGGAGCGGCTGGGCGACGAGCTGGGCAAGATCACCGAACGGCTGAGCGAGCGTATCGGCCAGTCGGAGCGTCGCGCCGCCCAGGCGATCGACGACGTGGGCGAACAGGTGGCCAAGGTCACCGAGCGGATCGAGGCGCGGCACGAGCGCGCCGCTAGCGATCTCGCCGAGCGCATCCGCCAGAGCGAGGAGCGCACGCAGCGCCTGTTCGAGTCCCGCGGCGCGCAGGCGGAGCCGGTCGACGAACCCTTCGCGCCGGCCCGGGACCTCGCTGCCCGGGACGCCGAAGACCAGTTGCCGGCCGCGGCGGTGTTCGGCGCGGAGCTCTTCTCCCGCGCCGAGCCGGTCAGCCAGCCGGCCCTCGATCCGGGCAATCCGTCCTTCAACGAGGAGGACTTCGCCCACGTCGACGCCTTCGCCCCGGCGGCGGACGAGTTCGCGCCGATCGACGAGGCCGAGGAGGGCCACGAGGAACGCCGGGCGGACGACGCCGAGATCGACCACGACGACATCGACGACGGCCGGCCTGACGAGCCGGTGGCCGAGGGCCACATGCCGGACCTGGAGTTCGGCCCGAAGCCGATGATCGACGCCTCGGCCCAGCTCTCCACCAAGCAGGTGATCGAGCAGGCTCGGGCCGCCGCCCGCGCCGCCGCCGCCGCGCCGCGGCCCAAGACCCTGTTCGCCGGCAGCCGCCGCCAGCAGCCGGGCGCCATGCGCGCCGCGGGCCTGTTCGCCGGCCTGCGCGCCCGTCCGCCGTCCACCTGGCAGACCGCCCTGATGGTCGCCGGCGGCGCGGCGTTCCTGAGCGTCGGCGCGGCCGGCGTGGTGCTGATGGAAGGCCCGGCCGGACGCGCGCCGCACGACCTGCTGCCGTTCTCCGTCGGCCCCCGCGCGGCCGTGGCCCTGGCGCCCGAGCCGATCGCCGCCC
>JAFEDM010000448.1 GCA_018241625.1 Pseudomonadota bacterium
ACCATTCCACGGGCCGTTCAGCGGCGGTCTTCAACGAGAGCTATGGCAATGGCCTGATCCGCGACCTTACGCGGGCCAGCCGTCCGTTCTTCCAGGCGCCACCACCGGGCTTTGCCGAAGTCCCGCTGCTAAGGCGGCGTGGGGTGTTGCACACGGCGCGGCGGCGGACCGATCTCGACACCCTGATGGACGTGATCCCGCCGGCCGAGCGGGAGCTTCAGACCCTGGACCAGGCCCAAGCCCTGTTCCCGATCCTTCGGCGGGAGGGGCTCGTCGGCGCGGTATTCGCCAGACGGCCGTCAGACATCGACGTCGACGCCCTGCTGGGGGGCTACCTGCGCCGCTTCAAGGCGAACGACGGCGCACTCCTGCTGGGCGCCCAGGTGCTTGGCTTGACGCGCCTGGCGGACGGCTGGCGGGTGGAGACGTCGAGCGCCTGCCTACACGCACCGCTGATCGTGAACGCCGCCGGCGCCTGGGCCAGCCAGATCGCCGCCCTGGCGGGCGCCCACGACATCGGGTTGCAGACCCTGAAGCGAACCGCCTTGCTGCTCGACGCGCCGCCGGGGTTGCGGCCGGACGATTGGCCGATGCTTAAGGACGCCGGCGAGCAATACTATTTGAAGCCGGACGCCGGCCGGCTCCTTCTGTCGCCGTGTGACGAGGAGCCGGCGCCACCCGGCGACGTCCAGGCCGATGAGATGACGATAGCCATCGCGGTCGACCGGATCGAGCAAGCCACCACCCTGCAGGTCCGACGGGTATCCCATCGCTGGGCGGGCTTGCGATCGTTCGTGGCCGACCGCTCGCCGGTCGTCGGGTTCGATCCGCTGCAGCCAGGCTTCTTCTGGCTGGCGGCCCTCGGAGGCTACGGAATCCAGACCGCGCCGGCCCTGAGCCGCCTCGCCGCCCAAGTGGCGCTGGGCGTAAGCCCGGACGACGACGCGTCAGCCGAATACCTGCGAGCCATGACCCCTCACCGCCTGACGCCAAGATAGGCTCACCTTTCGGACTGCCCGCACGATTCGCGGAGCGAGGGTATTTCGCCTGAGCGCCAGTCGCGGAACTTGGCTCTCGGTCAGAAAACGGACGTCCGACTCCTTGACAACCTAGGGCCTCGCTCGCCGGGACCTTTGGTGCGAGGCGTCCCGCGCCTATGGCGCCGCCAGGATCAGCCGCCGCGCCTCCGCGATGTCCTTGGCGACCAGGGGCAGGCGACTTTTAAGGAAGAAGACACCGTAGACGCCGCGGTCGCGGTCGATCCACGGATAGGTCCCGAAGGCGCCCGGACTGGAGATCATCCTGCAGCGGCCGTTTGCGTCGAAGGTCTCGCACCAGTTGCCGAGCGCGTAAGCGTCGAGGTCCGCGGCGCCCGGCGGCTTATAGATCATGGGAACGCCGGACGTCTGTCGCGTCTCCATCTGGTCGAAAGCCGCTTTCGAGATGATCCTATGGCCCTGCCACGCGCCGCCGCCGGCCAACATGGACAGGAACACGGCATAGTCGTCAGCCGTCGTATAGACGCCGGCCTGGAGGTTCGGATTGCGTACCTCCGCGGGCTTCAGCGCCGGACGCAACGGATTTCCCCACCAGGTGTCCTTCAGGCCCAACGGACCGGCGATCCGTTCCTGGAAGAGCGTCGCCCAGGTCTTGCCCGTCGCCTGCTCGACCAGGGCTCCGGCCACCTGCAGGGACGGCCCGCCATAGCGGAAGGCAGCGCCCGGCTTGTCGACCAGTGGCCGAGCCGCGATCTGCCGCGCTGCTTCGCCCAAGGTGATGGCGGGATCCTGCTGCAGATCGAAGGCCTCAGGCTGAAGGGCGCCCTGGCCGGCGGTGAACGACATCAGCTGGCGCAGGGTGATCTGGCCGGCCTCGCCGGTGAACTCCGGCAACAGCTTGCCGATCGGCTCGTCCAGGCTGAGCTTGCCCTCATCGACCACCGTCATGATCAGGGTCGCGGTCATCCACTTCGATGCCGAGGCGATCGGCAGCTGGGTCTTCGGGTCGATATCGCCGACGTCCAGCCGGTAGAGCAGCTTGCCGTCCTTCATGACCAGCGCCGACACGCCGGGCGCGCCGTCGTGCGCCACCATGTCCTCGAGCTTCGCCTTCAGGCCCGGCGGCGGTTCGGCGCCGCAGGCCGAGGAGGCGAGGCCGGCCGTAAGGACGGCGGCCGCGAACGCCAGCCCGATCGCTCTCAAAGCCCGGCGGCCTTCTGGTCGGCGTCGAGCTGGGGCTTGCGGAAGTTGGTCCGCACGCCGGAACTCACACCGAACTCCATCAGTTGGTCCTTGCCCGGGTCGTAGGCGGGCCACGCCTGGCCACCCTGACAGGCCGGACGGCCGGTCTTGGCGAAGCCGATCCAGCAGCTGTGCATCAGGCTGGACATCGCCTGATCCTCCGCCGCCGGCTCGCGCCCAAGGATCTTCGACGCGGTGCCGAAGACGTAGACGATCTCGCTGCCGTGCCCGGCGCCCGGGACGCGGCCGCGCTGGGCCTGGGCCACATAGGAGAAGTGGTAGAGGAACGAGGGCGCGCCGGTCGCCGCCTTACCGGCCACCCAGCGGGCGGGGCCGCCCATCACTGTATCGGTGTAGAGCGCGTCAATCGTCGCCTGGTCCGAGCCGAGCCCGCCGTAGGCCGCTTTTTGGTCCGACGTCATCCGGCCCAGCGCCGCTTGGGCGTCGATCGGGAAATTGCGCATCAGAGAGGCCTCGAAGCTGTTCGAGCCAATGATCAGCGGCACATCGATGGCGCGTCCGCCGGCGAACGCCTCCTGCGGGCTCTCCTTCAAAAGCCGCCCGTCCGGGAACGGCCCAACGCCGCCCGCGCCCGCGACCTGGGGCGCGGCGGCGAGCTTCGCGGCGGGGACCGCGCGCATCTCCTCGAGGCTGGCGTCGGCGGCCAGGCCCAGGGCCTTCATGGTCTGGACGCCTTCGCGTTCCTGCGCGGCGAGACCCATGGGCTTCTGCCAGCCGCCCCCCGATTCCACGATCGCCTTGTCGAACAGGCCCTTGGCGGTGGGCGTCGCCAGCAGCGCCAGGATGGACGAGCCGCCGGCCGACTCTCCGAACACGGTGACGTTCTTCGGGTCCCCGCCAAATCCGGCGATGTTCTTCTTCACCCAGGCCAAGGCCGCCATCTGGTCCATCAGGCCATAGCTGCCCAGCGGCGCATCGGCCTTGGCGGCCTTGGTCAGCGCGGGATGGGCGAAATAGCCCATGGCGCCCAGGCGGTAGTTGATGGTGACCAGGATCACCCCGTCGCGGACGAAGGCGCCGCCCTCGTAGATCGGCCCCTCGCCGGAGCCGAACCTGTGCGCCCCGCCATGGATCCAGACCATCACCGGCGCGGCCTTCGCGCTCTTGGGCGCCCAGACGTTCAGATAGAGGCAGTCCTCGCTCTGCGGACGATTGCCGCCGGCCGCCACCACACCGTCAGGCCTGGGCGGCTGGCTGCAGATCGGGCCGTAGTCCGACGCGTCGCGTGGCTCGGCCCATGACTTCGGCGGCGCCGGCGGAGCCCAGCGCAAGGCGCCCACCGGGGGAGCGGCGAAGGGGATTCCCTTGAACACCGCGGCGCCGCCCTCGACGACGCCCCGCACCTGGCCGGACGCCGTCGAAACCATAGGCCGGTCCTGGGCGAAGGCGGCGCCTCCACAGAGGACGCCGAACGCTACCGCAAGACCGAGCCACCTCATCGTCAACGCCTCCCCGCGCCTATCCGACTACCACTTGTACTTGGCTTCCAGGGTGAAGGCCCTGGGCAGGCTCCAGCGTTGTTGCAGCAGCGCCGTGCCCGCCAGGCGGAAGTTGGCCTGGTAGTAGATTTCGTTGAACAGGTTGGTCACCGCCACCGCGAGTTGGACGTTCTTGTAGTCGACGCCGGTGCGCAGGTTCACCAGGTTGAAATCGGCCAGCGGGATCGCCGGGAAACTGACCGGGATCACGGTGTCCTGAATGCCGCCCCACTGGCCGTGGTACAGCACGTTGACGAAGCCCGAGAGGTCCTGGGTGATCGGGTGGCTGTAGTTCGCGGTCAGCGAGGCCAGCCAGTGCGGGTTCTGTGCGATCTGGGTGTCGTTCTGCGGCGCGCCTGCGCGATTGGCGACGCTGATGTACTTCACCGTCGAGTTCGAACCGGTCGCATCGAGGTTCAGCACGCCGCCCAGCACGTCCAGCTTGGTCTCGAGCTCGGCCTCGACGCCCACGCCCTTGGTGGTGCCGCCGTTGATCGTGTAGGCCGAGGCCGCCTGCAGGCAGGTGTTCTGAGCGGTGCAGCCGTCGCCCACCGAGGCCAGGGCGTTCTTGGTGCGCTGGGTGTAGGCCGTCAGCGTGAAGTAGACGCGGGGCAGGATGTTGCCCTTGTAGCCCACCTCGTAGCTTGTCGAGGTCTCCGGGTTGTAGCTCGAGATCACCGGGTTGAAGCCCAGCGGCGCGGCGCTGCCGTTCAGGAACAGGCCCGGGTTGCCCGCCTGGGTCGGCGGCGACTGGCCGAAGTTGAAGCTGCCCGCGCGATAACCGGTGCCAGTCTTCACGTAGACCATGCTGTTGGTCTCGCCAGGCAGCCTGTAGCTGGCCGTCACGGCGTAGGTCGTCAGGTCCTTGGCGTAGCTGAAGGTCGAAGGATTGACGATGTTGCCGCCGGTGGCGAACGCCTTGTTGGTGGTGGTGTAGAGGATGTAGCTGGTCTGGGTCGCCGTCTTCTTGTCATCGGAGTATCGGACGTCCCCCGTCAGAGTCGCCGGGCCCAGCTTGTAGGAGAGCGACAGATAGGGCGCCCAGGACGTGTACTTCTGGTTCACGGTGCTGGAGGAGCCCCAGACGATCGGGCTGGCCAGCGCCTTTCCGGTCCCGAAGGGCGCCGGGCATGGATTGGGCGTGGACGCGCTGATGACGCAGATCGGGGCGCTCGGCGTACCGCCGCAGATGCCCGTGCCAACAGTGAACGGCGTACAGGGGTTCTGGGCGATGTTGACGACGTCGGGCGCGTCGCGCTGTTCCAGGTATTCCAAACCGATCAACCAGTTCAGGCGGTCGTCCATCCACTTGCCCGACAGGTGCAGGTCCTCATAGGTGGTCTTGATCGCCGCCGTGGTCACATCCTGTCCGAAAGGATAGAGGCCGATCTCGCCGTTTTGCCCGGTCTTCGGCGGAGCGTTGGGCGGCAGGACGGGAGAGCCCTGGAAGATCAGCTCCTGAGCGAGGTCGATGTTCTGGGTGTTGAAAGCCAGCAGCGTGCCCTGATCGCGGTAGCTGGAGGTCGAGCTGAGCTGCGCCCAACCCATGTCGTAGTTCACGAAGGCCATCAGGCCCTTCACGTTCTCCTCGCTGTACAGCTCTCCCGACTGCGGGATCACATAGTGCTGCTGCACGAAGCCGTTGGGAATCTGCGGCACACCGACCACGCCCGGCACGGTCTGGGGAATGTTCCACGACGACCAGAAGCTCGGCACCTGCAGCTTTTGGTACTCGCCCAGAACGTCCACATCGAGATTGTCGTGCCGGTAGCGAATCTGGGCGCGGCCCACCCAGCCGCGGTCGACGTCATAGTAGTTGCCGCTGTCCGGGTTGAAGACGAAGCCCTTGGTCTGCTGGATGCTCTGCACGCCGAAACGCGCGGCGAAGTCATCGCTGAGCTTCCAGTTGACGATGGCGGTGGCGGTGTTGCGCTGCTGCTCGGTGGCGTAGGCCTCGTCCACATAGCCGGTGTTGGAGAAGCTCGGCCGGGCCGAGACCAGGTTCACCACCCCATATTCGGCGTCGCGGCCGTAGAGCGCGCCCTGCGGTCCCTCCAGCACCTCGGTGCGGTCCAGGTCGAACGAATCGACGTTGGTGAAGTTTCGCCCGCCCAGACCGACGGAGCCGATGTAGACCCCGTTGGAATAGATGCCGACCGCCGATTCCGCGCCGGTCGCCCGCTCGGTGCCCGAGCCGCGCAGCGAGACCTCCGAAAGCAGCGGGTCCTGCAGGTTGTTGAACCGGGCGCTGGGCACGGTGGCCAGGATGTCGCCGGAGTTCGTGATCGGCCCCACCGCCAGGATCTGGTCGCCGGTCACCACCGCCACCGAGGCGGGGATGTCGCGCAGCTTCTCGTCCCGGCGCCGCGCCGTGACCACGAGCTCGCTGACGTCGCCGCTCACCGCGGTCTGGGTTGAGGTCCCCGTCTGGGCCGCGGCCGGCAGGCCGAACATCAGCCCCGCGGCGACACCGAGGAGTCCCGTTCGAATAAGACGCATCCTGTTTCCCCCGTTCGACATCCGGCCGCGCTGAAACCCGCGACTCTGCCTTGTCCATTTTGTTGGACAATATTCCTATATTCGTTTCGATATGTCGTTCGGTCAAGGAAGTTCGGTGACAAAGTTAGCCCAGACCCGCACTATCACCACGGATGAAAGGGGCGGGTCGGGCGTAACTCGCACAATCATTCTTGTATTGGCCAACAATTTTGCGCACGATCGCGGCAAAGCAGGTCTGGGCGAGGGAGAAGTCGATGTCGGGTGGTAGCGGCCAGGAAACGTGGCGCCCGTCGCGGCGCGGCGCGCTGCTCGGCGCCGCCGGCCTGACCGCGCTCGCGAGCCTTCCGCGCCCGGCGGACGCAACCGCCTTCGTCCCGACCCGGGGCGACTGGCCGGCCTATGGCGCGACCAACGCGGCGACGAAATACTCTCCGCTCACCCAGATCGACCGGTCGAACGTCGGCAAGCTGCAGGTCGCCTGGACCTGGAATTCGCCCGACGCGGCCGTCATCGCCGCCCATCCTGAGCTGAAGCCCGGTGAGTTCCAGTGCACCCCGATCATGGTCGGCGGCGTGCTCTACGCGTCCACCGCCATGTGCCAGGTCGCGGCCATCGACGCCGCCACCGGCAAGACCCTCTGGCTATACGACCCCGAGACCTGGCGCCATCCAAAGCCCACCCAGAAGGGCTTCATGCACCGTGGCGTCGCCTATTGGAGCGACGGCCAGGATGGCGGCCGCATCCTGATCGGCACGCTCGACAACCGACTGATCGCCCTCGACGCCAGGACGGGCCGGAAGATCAGGAGCTTCGGCAAGGACGGCGAGGTGGACCTGGCCGCCGTCGGCCTGCAGCGCAAACTGACCGTCGATCCTTCGGACCTCTTCGCCAGCACCTCCGCGCCGATCGTCTGCCGCGATGTGGTGGTGGTCGGCCAGTACATCTCCGACCCCGTGGTCCGGGCCGACATGCCACCGGGCGACGTGCGCGGCTTCGACGTGCGCACCGGGGCGCTGAAGTGGACCTTCCACACCATCCCGATGAAGGGCGAGGCGGGCTACGAGACATGGGCGCCGGGCACGGCCGAGGCCACCGGCAACGCCAACATCTGGGCGCCGATGAGCGCCGACGACGAACTCGGCCTCGTCTACCTGCCAGGGTCCTGCCCCACGAACAACTTCTACGGCGGCAAACGGCCAGGCGACAACCTGTTCGGCAACTCGCTGATCGCGCTCGACGCCGCCACCGGCAAGCGACGTTGGCACTTTCAGATCGTCCACCATGACGTCTGGGACTACGACCTGCCGGCCGCGCCGAACCTGGTGGACATCACGGTGCGCGGCAGGCGTATCAAGGCCGTCGCCCAGATCACCAAGCACGGCTTCGTCTTCGTCTTCGACCGCGCCACGGGCAAGCCCGTCTGGCCGATCGAGGAGCGGCCGGCGCCGCAATCGACGCTGAAGGGCGAACGGACGTCGAAGACCCAGCCCCACCCGACCCGGCCCGCGCCGTTCGAACCTCAGGGGATCGACGAGGCCGACCTGATCGACTTCACGCCCGAGCTGCACGCCGAGGCTCAGGCGATCCTCAAGACCTACATCGCGGGCCCCTTGTTCACGCCCTACGGCACGCGTCCGACAATCACCCGGCCGGCCTGGGTCGGGGGCGCCAACTGGCCGGGCGCGGCGGTCGATCCGGAGACGGGCGTCATCTACATCCCCTCGCAGTCCTCCATCGCCGCCATGGCCCTGGACGAGAACGGCGAGCGGGTGGCCGGCGCCAACGAGACCGAGGAGATCGCCGGCGCGGCGCGGGTCGTGACTGGTCCCCGTGGCCTGCCGCTGGTGAAGCCGCCCTACAGCCGCATCACGGCCATCGACCTCAACACCGGCGAGCATCTCTGGATGAAGCCGAACGGCCCCGGCGCGACCGACAGCCCGGCCTTGAGAGAGTTCAGACTGGGCTGGATCGGCTCCAGCCAGCGCGCCGGGCCGCTGCTCACCAAGACCCTGCTGTTCGTCGGCGAAGGCCCGCACGACCCGCGCTACGGCAAGAAGGTGCTCCGCGCCTACGACAAGCAGACCGGCGCGGTGCTGGCCGAGATCGCCCTGCCGGGCGCCCCGCTCGGTCCGCCCATGACCTACATGGCCGGCGGTCGCCAGTTCATCGTCTGCGGCATGGGCGTCCGCGCCCAGCCGCACCGGCTGGTCGCCCTGGCGCTTCCCACCTGAGACATGGAGACGCGAAGATGAGCGACGCCCTTACCCGCCGCGGCGCCCTGGCCCTGGTCAGCGCCGCCGCCGGCGCGGCGTGCGCCACCCCGGCTTTCGCCGTGGGCGCCATCAAGCACTACATCATCGTCGAGCTCTTGCCTGGCCAGGACCAGAACGTCCTGGACCGCTGGTACATGACCTTCCACTCCCAGCAGGTCCACCGCGCCTTCAAGGCCTGGCAGCGCAACTACGTCTCCTACCGCGCCTACACGGTCCCGCCGGAGGCCGCGAAGGCCTACACCGTCAACTTCGGGCGCATGACCGAGATCCAGTTCGACAGCCTGGCCGACTTCCGCGAGACCCGGCCGCACAACATCTACGGCGAGCTCGATTCCTACACGCCGCCGCCCGGCGGCTGGCAGGGCCAGAAGCTGTTCAAGTCCACGACCGCGACGATCCCGGTCAATCCGCAGGACCAGTTCGTCAGCCTGGCGACGCCGCCGAAGGAGATCCCATACTTCCGCTGGATCGTCTTCTTCCGCTACCCGAAGGGCGTGACCGAGGAAGCGGGCGACGCCTGGTACAAGGGCGTCCACGCCAAGGAGATCGCCCGGCTGCCGGGGCTGAAGCGCTACAGCCTCTACCACACCGTCACCGAGCAGGCGCCCTACCCGCACGTGGCCGAAATGTGGTTCGACGACTACGACGCCTGGAGGAAGGCCTTCATCGCGCCCGCGCCGAAGTTCACGCCGCCGCCCTGGGGCGGGAGCGAACCGTTCGTGGACATGATCTCGATGTTCGTGGGCGAGAACCCGGACGTCGACTTCATCAACGACCGACGCGCAATCCCCTAGCCGATGGCCCAGCCGGATACGGGATCAGACGGGCGGCGCGGCCCCGCGGGCGACCAGCGACCGGGTCACCTCGCCCTGGGTGAAATAGATGATGCGCCGCGCGTGGTCGGCGGCGGCTTCGGCGTCCCTTCGGCGCAAGGCCGCAGCCAGGTCGCGCCAGTCCTCCAGCGGGCCGCCGGCGCCGCGGCTCTCGGCGATGCCGAGGTAGGAGAAATGCCAGCGCGCCTTACGGTGCGAGGCGTTCATCATCTCGCGCGCATCGCGGTTGGCGTGGGTGGCCATCTGGGCGCCGATGGCGATGCCTTCCTTCACCCGGTCCTCCGGGGAGACCTGGCCCACGCTGCCGATCAGCTTCTCGATGCGCGTGGCGATATCGGAGAGGGCCGCGTCAGAGGCGCGGAAGCAGGCGAAACGCGCCACCAGGCCGAACAGGGCGGCGCGCACCTCGAACAGGTCGAACAGCTCATAGAGCGAAGGCGCCGTCACCCGCGCCCCGCGGAACTTCTCCAGTTCCACCAGCCCGTCCTGCTCCAGGAACCGGAAGGCCTCGCGGATCGCGGAGCGGCCGACGCCCAGGTCCTCCGCCAGCTTGACCTCGCGCAGCCATTCGCCAGGCTTCAGCTCGCCGCTCTGGATGCGCAGCCGAAGCGTCCGAACCACGTCGCGCGCCCCCGAACGCGCGCCGCCCTCGCCGAAGCTGTCCTCGTGGGATTCGGCAGGTTCGAACATTCCGCGGGGCTCTCCGGCGCAGGGGTCAGTGGACCAGGACGCCACCGCTCGCGGGGCACGCCCTCGATTGGCGGACTTATACGACATTTCTCGAAATATCGTCACACAATTTTCAACCGAGCTCGCGGTGGCCGCATGACGTCAAGGCGCACATTCCATTTGAATCGGAGACTGTTCTTGGTCGGATCCAGTGTGTCCATTCCGGCGATTGGCCGGGCGGCCAGCGCGTCCCCGCCGCTACGCCAGGCGGCGCGGCAGATGATGATCTACGGCCTGCCGTTGATCGAGATCGCCCAGGTCCGCCGCCGGGCGTTCGAGGCCGGCCAGCGCGCCAACAGCTTCCGCCATGCCCGCGCGCTCGCCACGCCCAAGGCGCGGGTGGTCACCCAGCCCAACGTCGACACCCTCTATTCCACCGCCTGGCTCGACCTGTCCCAAGGTCCGGTGATCATTACCCTGCCGCCCAGCGGCGACCGCTATTTCTCCCTCGCCCTGATGGACGCCTACACCAACAACTTCGCCCTGCTGGGCACCCGGACGCTCGGCGGTGCGGGCGGCGTGGTCACCGTCGTCGGGCCTAACGGCGTGGGTCCGAAGGGCGCGATCCGCGCACCCACCGACTGGGTCTGGGCGCTCGGCCGCACCCTGGCCGTGAGCCCGCAGGACCTGGCGGCGGCGCGCGCGATCCAGGACGGTCTGAAGCTGGAGGGCCCGGCCGGGCGCGACCCGCTCCCCGCCCCGTCCCGCGCCGCGCCCTGGCCCGAGTTGTTCGCCGGCCTGCAGGGCCTGTTGCGCGAAAATCCGCCGCCGGTGACCGACCTGCGGGTGTTCCACGAGACCTCGGCCCTCGGCCTGACGCCGGACGCCCGCTTCGATCCCGCCCGGTTCGACGCCGCCCAGGGCCGCGAGATCGAGGCCGGGATCGCCGAGGCCCTGGAGTTCGCCAAGGGCGCGGCCGATTCCGGCGCCCGGCGCGGCGACTGGGCCTTCCCGCGCCAGGACCTTGGCGACTTCCGCCAGGACTATGACTACCGCGCCCAGGTGGCGCTCTCGGGCTTGGCGGCCATGCCGCTGAACGAGGCCGTCTACCTGCGCGCGCTCAACCGGGACGGCCACGACGCCATCGACAGCCGCAAGGCTTGGCGCCTGCGCTTCCCGCCCGGCCAGACCCCACCGGTCGACGCCTTCTGGTCGCTGACGGTGTATGAGATCACCCCCGAAGGCCAGGGTTTCCTAGTGGACAATCCTATCGACCGCTACGCCATCGGCGACCGGACCCCGGGCCTCGTCCACGCGCACGACGGCAGTCTGGAGATCGTTATTTCGCCGCGCGATCCCGGACCGCCGAGCCGCGCAAATTGGCTGCCCGCGCCGGCGAACGGCCGTCCTATGGTGCTTAGCCTGCGCGCCTATCTTCCCCGCGCCGACCTGTTCACGACCTACACACCGCCATCGCTCCTCGCGATGTGAATTCATTCGCAAAGTTCAGCTGGGCGCCAAACGAGGCCGTTCGTGAAGCCCGCCATCCGCGCCCAAGCGGCCTTCCGCGAGGACACTTCCAGTTCCGCTTCCCACTGTGAACAGACGTCGGCCTTTGCGAAGCGGACGTTCGGGCCCGCGCGAGGTTTCTGTTGTTCGACGCCGCGGGCATGATCTCGGATGCGCCGGCCGGGAGGAGCGCCAGGTTCAGCCCCCGATCTGTAGCCTCGCCCAAAGCTGAGGTAGGCGAACAGGTCCTCCGCCGCCTGGTATGAGACATCGGCTTGGTACGAAAGGTCGCCCTTGTCGTAGGTCACGTCGAAAACTCCCGGCGACGACGACGCTGCCCGGGGAAGGGCGCGGGCGCCGCCAACGCGCCCGTCAGGGGCGCGCCGCCTGAGACCGTCTGAACGAAACTGCCGCCCGATGGCTCTCGCCTCGGTCGTGAAGGCGGTTGGAGACAGAAGTTAGCTCGACTGCGTCCACCGCCAATCCTTCTAGATCCAGCTCTCCCTTCTGACTTCCTAGATAACTCTGGGAATTGGCGGTCATTTCGCGACCAAATGCGGAGCGTTCCCGGACAATCCAAACTCGAATTCGGCGCTTTTCGCCGCGGCCGCGCCCCCACGTCTCTGAAGGTCAAAGATGCACTCCGGTTTCCCGGTTTGACTGTGAGAAACAGGGAAATCCGCGCGCTCAGCGGGACGCACGCGAGAAAAGCCGAAAAAATTCAAAGCCAGCACCGCGAGACGCTGTCTAGAAAGCTGGGAAGAGATCTTGCCTGAACCGGGATCAGGACACGCCAACCAGCAGGGCGCGCTGGTCGGCACAGGCCATCGGGAGCGCAGCCCTTGCTTAGGCTAGCCCGTTCCGAGCCTCCGCAAGCCAGCCGCTCCGAAGGTCCCCGTTGAGTCACGTCCCGTCGCTAAGGTGGTACGGGCGGCCGGGGTCGAACCGGCACGAGCCTCGCGGCCCTACGGATTTTCGTACCACCACGGCTTTCGCCGCCGCCCGAAGACGTTCGTGGTCTGGACTATCCCTTCGCCATAGCCCGAAGGCCGTAGGCGCCGCCCGTCTAGTCTCTACACCTTCCTTGGAAGAGACCTTCCAAGGCTTGGCTCGGGATTACCAGGTCAGAGGCTTCCCCGAGTTTGAGCGGTTCTACGTCCGGGATTTCTCCCAGCGCACCCAAGGCCGAAGCCCAAGTCCGTTGCGTCTACCAATTCCGCCACGCCCGCGTGACCTCGTCGGCTTGCCACAACGTGTCCCATGACGTCCACAGGGATCGCGCGTTCGCGCAGGTGCGCGCCTAGGCGTCCGCCGGCGCCTTTTGCGCGGGCCGGGCGCCCCGCGGGCGAGCAGGCTTGCGGACGTGTCGGGGACGGTCGATAGCGCTAGGCGGCCATAGCCTGTGCTTCGACGCCCAGGCCCGCCTCGAAGTCCTGCAGGATGTCCAGCAGTTCGCTGACCATGGCCTCGAGCGGCTTGCCTTTCGGGAACCGATAGCGCCAGAAGCTGGCGATATGGCTGACCACGCCGGCGCCTTCGCCCAGGGCGATCAGCATGTCCGGCGACTTCAGCAGGAAGTCGCGGAACGCCGTGGCGTTACCTTCGCGGGTCAGCTCCTCGAACACTTGGTCATAGATCTTCAGATAGTCGGCGACGAACTTCACCTGCCGCTCGATGTTCTCGGTCAGCCGCACCTTCATGGACCGGCACAGGCTTTCCGCCTCGAAGTCGCGCGGGCCGATCGTCTTCACCTTGCCCAGCTCGAGCACCACCTCGCGCAGCTTGGGCCACAGGCTGTTCAGCACCCATTTGTAGTAGAGGAAGCCCTTCCAGGCGAAGACGCCCTCGCGGTAGCTGTCGCCCTCGAGGCGCAGCGTCAGCCGCAGGGGCTCCAGCCGGTCGTCGTGCTTGCTGGACAGCAGCGCCTCCACCAGGCGGCTGTTGTTGCCCGAGGCGCGGCCCTTGTAGGCCAGGTCGATCAGCTTGCCGATCTCCTTACCCACGAACAGCTGCATGGCGTCCAGGTCGTGGCTGGAGATCTCGAAATGGGTGTCGGCGATGTCGAAGCCGCGCCGGCGCATGTGCTCGCGCAGCAAGAAGGGGTCCAGCGACGGCAGTTCGTCCAGGGCTTCCAGGACGCTGGCGTCGCGGCCCAGGTCGGCGCTCTGCCCGCCCAGCTCCTGCAGGCTTTCCATCCAGCCGCGGTCGCCCACGAAAAGGGCGCGGCCGCCGAGGCTGAGGTCCGAGCGTTCGAAGGGCACGATCAGCTTGGTGGCGGTGCGATGGCGCGTGGTGACCGTGCCGATCTCGTTGGCGCGCAGCCGGTGCTTGATGATCACCGCGGCGTTCAGCGCGGGTGAGGTGAACAGCGGCTTGGCGCCGTGGTCCGGGTTGTCCGCGTGCCGCACGGCCAGCGCCGCCAGGTTCAGCACCCGGCTGGTGGAGGCCGTCTTCTCGAGCCCACGCATGCTGCGATAGGTTTCGGCCACGAACGTCGCTCCCCGAGCGGTCTGGAGATAGGCACGCGCCCCCGCGTGCTGGCCCTCTCGATACCCTCAAAAAGCAAAAAGGCGATTAATCCGTCGCCGTTCGCAAACCGCGTTTTGCGAATTTCGGTCTGTTATGGCGTGCGGCGTGCCAGAATAACGCGGGCCCGGACGCCGTTGGCGCCCGGGCTCCTCGGACCTTCGTCCGGCGGACCGCCGGGTGGTCAGTGCTTGTTCTGGATCGCTTCGAGGTTCTGGCGCTCGTCCTGCTGACGCTGCTTCGCCTGATCCTCGGTGTAGCAGGTCTTCTTGGGGAACAGGCTGCCGATCACCGCCTCGCTATGGCAGATCATCTTCGGCTTCGCCGTCTTCTCGACCTTGGCCGCGGGCGCGTCCGCGGTGGCGGCGGGCGGGGTCGCGGTGGTCGCCGCCGTCGCGGCGGCAGGCGTGGTGTCGGCCAGGATCGCGGCAGCCACGATCAGCGCACTAAATAACATCGTTATGTCCTTGAAACTCCAGCAAGAGCGGCCAATAGCCGAACGCGTTACGCCGTACAATACTTATGCACGCGTTATGCGACCAGCGGTCTCACACAACCCTCAGGTGGTCGGCTCGACCTCGCGAACGCCTTCAATTCCGGCAGCCTTGAGCGCCTCGATCAGCTCGCCCACCGTCGCGGCGAGCTCCTGCGGGTCGCGGCTGCGCAGCACCAGGTTCGAGCCATAGCCGCCTTCGCCGAAGAAGGGATAGCTGCCCAGGCTCATGGCCGGATGCGCCTTGGCCACCGCTTCCAGCGGCGCGGCGATCAGGCTCTCGCCGGAGCCTTCCACCCGCACCGTGCGCGAGACCACGACCGCCCCGCCCTTCAGCCGGTGGCCCACGTCGTCCAGCATGCCGCGCATCACCGTCGGCACGCCGGCCAGGGTGAAGACGTTGCCGATGTTGAACCCCGGCGGCGCGGTCACCGAACTCCTCACCAGCACGCCGCCCACCGGCACCCGCGCCATCCGCAGCAAGGCCTCGTTCATCACCGCGCCGGGCCGCGAGCGCACCCGCTCTTCCAGCTGCGCCACGATCTCCGGGTGATGGTAGAGCTCGACCCCGAACGCCGCGGCCACCGCATCGGCGGTGATGTCGTCATGCGTCGGCCCGATGCCGCCGGTGGTGATCACATAGTCGTAGCGGGTCCGAAGCGCGTTCAGCGCCGCCACGATCTCCTCGTGCACGTCGGCCACCGTGCGCGCCTCGCACAGGTCCACCCCGTGCACGCCCAGGAACTTGGCGATGTCGCGCAGGTTGGTGTCCTGGGTGCGCCCCGACAGGATCTCGTCGCCGATGATCAGCACCGCGGCGGTGACGCGTCCATCCATGCTTGCCGCCGCCATCCTGGATCACCCCTCGATTTCGGTGTTTCGCCCGGCATTCCTCGCGAATGCCGAAGCCCGTGGCAAACTGGCCGCCATGGACTTAAGGACGGGTCTGTATCCCATGCGCCTTGCCGCCGTCTTGCTTTTCGCGCTGCCCCTGGCGGCGCACGCCGCCTCGCCCACGCCGCGCCAGGCAGAGCTCGCCCGCCATTGCTCGGCCCGGCATCTGGAGATGATGGACGAAGGCGATCTCGGTCAGCTGATGCAGCGCTTCGAGGCGAACCTGCCCGAACCTCAGCGGCGCGCGGTCCAGGACGCGGTGGGCCGACGCTGTGGCCTCGTCGAAGGCGGGCTCACCTGCGCCAACGACGCCGGCTTCGAAACCTACCGCCGCCTGGGCGTGCTCAAGGCCTTCCTCACTACGGCCTGCGCGGAGCCCGCACGCTGATGGACTTCCCCTCGCCGCTGTCCCACGGGACGCTGACCGCCCGCTACAAGCGCTTCTTCGCCGACGTCACCCTGGACGACGGGACTCAGATCGTCGCCCACTGCCCGAACCCCGGCGCGATGCTTGGCCTCAACACCCCGGGTCTGGGCGCCTGGGTGTCGCGCTCCGACGACCCCAAGCGCAAACTCGCCCACACGCTCGAGCTGGTGGAGGTCGATGGCGGCCTCGTCGGCATCAATACCCTGCACCCCAACCGCCTGGTCGCCGAGGCGCTCGCCGCCGACGCCATCCCCGAGCTCTCCGGCTATGACGTCCACCGCCGGGAGGTGAAGTACGGGGTCAATTCCCGGGTGGACTTCCTGCTCACCCACCCGGACCGTCCCGCCTGCTGGCTGGAGATCAAGAACTGCCACCTACGGCGCTCGGGCGCGCTCGCCGAATTTCCCGACTGCGTCGCCGCCCGCTCCACCAAGCACCTGCGCGAGTTGGAGACCATGGTCGCCGCGGGCGACCGCGCCGTGGCGATGTTCGTCGTCCAGCGAACGGACTGCGACCGCTTCGCCGCCTGCGGCGAGCTCGATCCCGCCTTCGCCGCCGGCCTGACCCGCGCCGCGGCGGCGGGAGTCGAGGTGCTGGTCTACGCCTGCGACATCAGCCCCAGCGCCGTGCGGATCGCGCGTCGCATACCGTGGGTCGACGGATAGGGCGGCGACAGGCATGCTCGCCCCACTAAATGACGGGAGAGCCCATGCGCCGCGCCTTCAACCTGGTGATGCGGATCGTCTCGAGCCTGCTGGGCCTGCTCATGGTTTTCATGGGCTGCGTGTGGATGCTGCAGGGCCTGAACATCGCCTTCCGCGTCGGCTTCATGGTCGGCGACCGGCAGTGGGTGGCCTGGGGCGCCTTGCTGGCCCTGGTCGGCCTCTGCCAGCTGGTCTGGAGCAACACCCGCCAGGGCTGAGGCGTTTTGCGTCGGTGCCGGTTCGGCCAACGTCGGCGCGCGACAATCCGCCACCCGGATTCGGCCTTCGCACAGCCGTTTGGGGCGGCTAACACAACCTTTCGGTTCACCTGATCGAAATGCTTGCAGGGCTAGCATTTCGCATGGCTCGTCGCGCAGGCCTGGCCGGTTCGGGCGCCGCCTATGCTCTGTTGGAGGACACCAACCCACCGATGGCCGAGCTCGTCCAAATCGCCTCGCAACGGACCGCGCTAAGCCCGCGACCGTTCGAGCGCCTGTCGCGGGCGGTGAAGGACCTGTCGGCGGCGCGCAGCCACGAAGCGATCATCGACATCGTCCGCGCCGCCGCGCGTGACATCACGGGCTCCCTCGGGGTAGCGATCGTGCTGCGCGACGGCGACTGCTGCCACTACATCGCCGAGGATTCGGCCGTGCCGCTGTGGAGCGGCATGAAGTTCCCGCTCACCGCCTGCATCTCGGGCTGGGCGATGCTGAACCGCCAACAGGTCTCGATCTCCAACATCTATCTGGACGACCGTATCCCGCACGACGCCTACCGCCCGACCGGCATCCACAGCCTGGTCATGACGCCGGTGGGCGAGCCCGAGCCGTTCGGCGCCCTCGGCGTCTACTGGCGCGAGGTGCGCGAACCGACCGCCGACGAGCGGTCGTCCATGGCGGCTCTGGCCAGCTGCATGGCGACCGCCCTGCAGAACATCGACCTGGTCTCCTCCCTGCGCGAGGAGGCCGACCACAAGCAGCTGCTGATCAACGAGCTGAACCACCGGGTGAAGAACACCCTGGCTATCGTCCAGAGCCTGTCGGCCCAGACCCTGCGTCGCGAACGCCCACCGGCCGAGGCCCGCGAGGACTTCGACGCCCGGCTGATGGCGCTGGCCGGCGCCCATGTCCTGATGACCGAGGCCGAGTGGCGCTCGGTCGACCTGCGCGAACTGATCGATCGCACGGTCGCGCCCTTCTCCGCCGATCGGTTCGCCCTGGATGGGCCGGCAGCCACCCTGCCGCCGAAGTCCGCCGCGGCCTTCGCCCTGGCGGTGCACGAGCTTTGCACCAACGCCGCCAAGTACGGCGCCCTGTCGACCGAGACGGGCCGGATCTCGGTAGCCTGGGGCTTCGCCGGCGACGCGGTCGCACCGCGGCTGCGGCTCGCCTGGCGCGAGCGCGGCGGACCGCCGGTGGTCGCCCCGGAACGCCGCGGCTTCGGGTCGCGGCTGCTGGAGCGCGGCCTCGCCGTGGAGTTGA
>JAFEDM010000449.1 GCA_018241625.1 Pseudomonadota bacterium
CGAGGGCTTCGGCTCCTCCTACGAGAAGGCGCGCTCGGCCATCGAGGCGCTGCTGCTGCACTATCCGCACCGGCCGCTGGTGGTGGTGTTCGAGCCGCATACCTTTTCCTGGCGCAGCGCCGATGCGCTCGGCTGGTACGACACGGTGTTCGAGGGCGTCAGCCGCGTCCTAATGCTGCCGCCGCCGACCCACGGCGCGGCCAGCCACCACCAGTCCACCCAAGCGGACATCCTGGCGCGCACGGCGGCGGCCGGCGTCAACGTTCAGGGCGTCAGCGGCGCGGAGGAGGCGACCCGCGCCCTCTCGACGCTGAAGGGCGACGAGGTCGTGCTGCTGCTGTCGTCGGGTCCGCTGTTCGGCCTGCCGGACGGCCTGCCGCCGGTCTTCGACCGCCTCTACGGCGACGCGGCCGCCGCCTGACCTAGGGCCGTGGCGGCGTCGGCTGGACGTAGTCGTCCGCGATGCCGTGCTGCTGGTCGGAGCGCGCGGTGACCGTCCGCTCGTGGGCGGTGGCCCCGTCGCTCTTGCGGTAGTCCACGTCGTCCCAGGTCAGGTTCGACATCTCTTTCCGCTTCGGGCCCAGGTAGCCGAACAGATAGGCGGCGACCTTGCGCATCTGGATCTCCTCCGAGCCCTCGGTGATCCGGTAGCGGCGGTGGTGACGATAGATGTGCTCGAAGGGCTTGTGGCGGGAATAGCCGATGCCGCCGTGCACCTGCATGGCGCGGTCGGCCGCCTCGCAGACCAGCCGGTTGCCCCAGTAGTTGCACATCGAGACCTTGTCCGAGATCGTCCGCTCGATCTCCTTGTGGTCCATCTTGTCCATCTGCCAGGCGGTCTTGCGGATCAGCAGCCGCAGCGCCTCGGCCTGGGTCGCCAGCTCCACCAGCGGCCACTGGATCGCCTGGTTCTCCGCCAGCGCCTTGCCGAACGGCTTGCGCATGCGGGCGTACTTCACGCTCTCCTCGATGCAGTAGACCGCCGCACCCAGGGACGACGCCGCCTGGCGGATGCGGTTCTGGTGCACGAAGCTCTGGCCCAGCGCCAGGCCGCCGCCGATCTGGCCCCAGTAGCTGTCCTCCGGGACCCACACGTCGGTCAGGCTGACCCGCGGGTGGTCGGTCGGCATGTTGAAGGTCCAGAGGTACTCCTCGACCTTCACCCCGGGCGTGCTCGCCGGGACGATGAAGCAGGTGATGCCGTGGGCGTCGCCGTCCTCGCCGGAGGTGCGGGCGTAGACCATGATGTGGTTCGCCACGTGCATGCCCGTGGTCCACATTTTTTCGCCGTTGATCAGCCAGCCCGGCTGGCCGTCTCGGTCCTGCGGAACGGCGCGGGTCTCCATGAAGGTGGCGTCGGAGCCGTGATAGGGCTCGGTCAGGCCGAAGCCGGTGCGCAGCTGGCCGGAGAGCAGCTTGTCGGCGTCGCGCTCGTACTGCGCGTTGGTGGCGAACTCCTTGAACATCAGGATGAAGGGGTTGTTGCCGACGATCGAGTGTTCGGTCTGCAGGTCGTTGTGCAGGCCCAGGCCCTTGGCCGCCAGATGCTCGCGGATCACCGCCAGCCAGAGCTGCGAACCGCCTTGGCCGCCCAGCTCCTTGGGCCAGCCGAACTTCAGGTGGCC
>JAFEDM010000044.1 GCA_018241625.1 Pseudomonadota bacterium
CCAGTTCGTCCAGGTCGTGGCCGCGGATGATCAGCCGCCCCGCCTGGCCGTCGACTTCCGACAGCACCGTGTTGGCGGCGACCACGCCCTCAAGTCCTTCCGACATGTCGGTCTCCAGTTCCGTCTTGCTGACCGTCAGAAATGCCGCCACAGTAAGATCGTCAATCTTGATCAATATAATCAATATATGAGCCCCGCCGCCGCCCGGAACGCCCTGGACTGGATCGCCGCCGAGGAGGCGCGGGATCGCCTCGGCGTGCGGGCCCAGACGCTCTACGCCTACGTCAGCCGCGGCCGGGTGCAGACGCGACCCGATCCGCAGGATCCGCGCCGCAGCCTCTATCGGGCCGCCGACATCGCCGCGCTCACCCAGCGCAAGTCGCGCAGCCGCAAGGTCTCCGACGTGGCCGCCGGGGCCATCGCCTGGGGCGAGCCGGTGCTGGCGTCGGAGATCACCACCGTCGCCGGCGGTCGGCTGTTCTACCGGGGCCGCGACGCCATCCGCCTTGCCGACACCGAGACCCTGGAATCCGTCGCGCGCCTGCTGCGCGGCGGCCACGGCGCGGCGCTGAAGCGCACCGACCGGCCCGAGCCGCCGAAGCATCCCGACATGCGCACCCGCGCCTATCTCGCCCTGGCGCTCCGGGCCGGGGCGGACCCGCCGGCTCGCGGCCGCCACCCTCTGGCGCTGGCGGTGGAGGCGGCGACCCTGCTGGACGTGCTGACCGACGCGGTGGCGGGCGAGGCCTGGGGCGGCGCGATCCACAACCGCCTGGCGCTGGCCTGGGGCCAGGGGCCAGGCGGGCCCGGGGCCGACCTGGTCCGCCGCATCCTGGTGCTGGTGGCCGACCATGAGCTGAACGCCTCGGCCTTCGCCGCGCGGGTGGCGGCCTCCACCGGCGCCTCGCTCTCCGCCAGCGCCCTGGCCGGACTGGCGACCCTGTCAGGTCCCCGCCACGGCGGGGCGACGGCGGCGGTACGCACCTTCGCCGCCGAGGCCGCCCAGCTCGGCCCGCGCCAGGCGATCGCCAACCGCCTGACCGAGGACCGCGCCCTGCCGGGCTTCGGCCACATGCTCTACCCGGACGGCGATCCGCGCGCCGCGGCCCTGCTCGAGCACTTCGTCCCGCCGCCGGACCTCCTGGCCCTGCAGCAGGCTGTGAAGGCGGTCGCGGGCCTCGATCCCAATGTCGATTTCACCCTCTTGGCCGCCTGCGAGGCGCTGAAGCTGCCGTCCGACGCGCCCTTCGCCCTCTTCGCCGTCGCCCGCTGCGCCGGCTGGATCGCGCACGCCATCGAGCAAGGCCAGGCCGACGCCCTGATCCGCCCACGCGCCCGCTACGTCGGGCCGGACCCTGAACTCAGCTAGACGCCGGCCTCGTAGAAGGCCTTGCGCGCCGCCAGCAGCTTGGCGACCAGGGCCCGCTCCTCCGGCTCCAGCATCGGGTTCCAGACGTCGATGATGAGGATCACCCGCAGCTCGTCGGCGTCGTTCCAGGCCTCGTGCTCGATGCTGTCGTCGAACACCCAGGCCTCGCCCATCTTCCACTGACGCTCCTCGTTGCCGACCCGGAACCGCGCCGGCCCGGGCAGGATCAGCGGCAGGTGGGTGAGCAGCCGCACATTGGTCGATCCGGTGTGCGGCGGGATGTGGGTGTGCGCCTCCAGGGCCGAGAACATCGCCGTCGGGCCGTAGCCCGGCAGGACGGCCAGCGGCAGGCGGTCAAGCAGGGCGGCGGTCTTCGGGCAGAGCCGGCAGACCTCGTCCATCCGCGTCCCGTCCTTCCACAGGAACAGCGAGCTCCACCGCGGCGAATGGTTGAGTTCGCCCCATTGGTTGACGGGCACGCCCTTCGGATAGGCGATGTAGGGGGCGAAATCGTCCTTGGCCGCGGCCAGCGCCCCGTTGAGCTCGGCCACGATGTCGCCGGTCGCCGCCTCCAGCTCCTCCAGCCAGGGAAAATGGCTGCGGTCGTAGAACGGGATGGCTGGCAGCCGCGGATAGTGCAGCAGCAGGGGTTCGTGGTGATAGACCTTCAGCCGTCCCGAGAAGACCCCCACGCTCTCTTCGAACCGTCGCCGCGCCTCCCCCGAAATATCGGCCTTCACCGCGGCCGTTTCGCGGATCAGGTGGTCCTCCAGCGCCTGGCGGGTCTTGGCGACCACCTCTCGGGCCCGGGCCAGCGGCGCGCGCAACGGCGGCGGCAGGTCTTCCTCCGGCGGCGCGATCAGGATCGCGTTGCGATAGATGGCGGTGGCCGCCCGCTCGCCCGCGGTCCGCTCCATCAGCGCGGCCTTCGAAAGCAGGGCGACGAAGTCGTAGGGGTCGATCTGCAGGGCGTCGTCCAGCGCCTCGATCGCGCCGGTCAGGTCGCCCATGGCGCGCCGGATCATGGCCCGCTGCATCTTCAGCGCCTTGTCCTGCGGCGCGGCCGCCTCGGCCTCGGCCAGCAGTCGCAGCGCGCCGCCCCGGTCGCCCCGCTGCAGGGCCGCCTGGATCGCGGCGCTCGGGTCGCGGATCTCGGCCGAAGTCATGGTTCACTGATCCCAGGTCGTCCGACACCGGGATATACCGGCGCCATGGGGTGCGTGAAGCGGGAAAGCCGATAAACGGCTTGTTCACCAAGGTTCAGCTTTTCTGAAGACCGGGGCGCCCGGGATTCGCCGGGCCGTCGAGGGCGGGAACGACATGAGCGACTGGATCTACGCCGTCATCCTCGGCGTCATCGAGGGCCTTACCGAGTTCATCCCGGTGTCCTCGACCGGCATGCTCCTGCTCACCAAACAGGCGCTGGGCCTCTCCGATCCCTTCTGGGACACCTTCGCCGTGCTGATCCAGCTGGGCGCGATCCTGGCGGTGGTGGTGCTCTACTTCAAACGGCTGTGGAGCATCGCGGTCCTGGTGCCGACGGTGCCGCGCGCGCGGGCCTTCGTGCTGTCGCTGCTCGTGGCCTTCCTGCCGGCGGCGGTGGCCGGCCTGCTGCTGCACGACGTCATCAAGCAGGTGCTGTTCGAGAGCCCGCAGCTGATCTGCGTCATGCTGATCGTCGGCGGCGTGATCCTGCTGCTGATCGACCGCTTCGCGCCCTACCCGACGCGGCGCGACGTGATGGCGCTACCCCTCGGCACCTCCTTCGCCATCGGCCTCTTCCAGTGCCTGGCGCTGGTCCCCGGCGTCTCGCGCTCCGGCGCGACCATCGTGGGCTCCATGCTGATGGGCGTGGAAAAGCGCGCCGCGGCGGAGTTTTCGTTCCTGCTGGCCATCCCGGTGATGGCCGGCGCCTTCGTCGTCGACGGCTGGAAGAACCGCAAGGAGCTGATGAACCTGGGGCACGGCGAGCTGGTGGCCGTGGGTTTCCTGGTGTCCTTCGTGGTCGCCCTGTTCGTGATCCGCGGCATGCTGGCCATCGTCACGCGGCGCGGCTACGCCCCGTTCGGCTGGCTGCGGATCGTGATCGGCGGGGTGGGCCTGGCGCTGCTGTTCCTGCACAAGCCCTGAAGCGGCCTCAGATCGCGGCGTACTCGCGGTCTTCCTGGTCGGCGTACTGGCCGCCCTTGCGGTAGCGGTAGAGATAGCTCGGCAGCACCGCTTCCAGCGTCGTGGGCGTGATCCCCAGTTCGGCCAGGCCTGGATAGGCGCCGCTCACCACATTGTCCGCCTTCAGCAGGGTCACCTGGTCGGCGGTGACCGGCGTCGGCAGCGACAGCCCCGCCACGCCCGCCAGGCTGTTGGCCGCGTCGCCGAGCTGGCCCAGCAGGCCGGCGACCGGGAAGGGCAGCGGCAGCAGGATGCGGCGCTTGTCGATCTCGGCCAGCATCAGCTCCATCAGCTGGCGGAAGCTGAAATCGGCCGGGCCGCCCAGCTCATAGGTCTGGCCGGCGCAGGCCGGGTCGGCGACCGCGCGGGCGATCGCCTTGGCCACGTCGCCCACGAACACCGGCTGGAAGCGGGTGTGCCCGCCGCCGACCAGCGGCAGGAACGGGCTGATCCCCGCCATCGCCGCGAAGCGGTTGAAGAAGTCGTCGCCCTGGCCGAACACCACCGAGGGGCGCAGCACCACCGCGTCGGGATAGATCTCCCGCGCCGCCGCCTCGCCCTCGGCCTTGGTGCGGGCGTACTTCGAGGCGGAGTGGGCGTCGGCGCCCAGGGCCGAGACCTGGACCAGCCGGTCCACGCCCTCGGCCTTGGCCGCGGTCGCCACGTTCCTCGCGCCCATGACGTGCAACGCCTGGAAGCCCTGGCGGCCCTGCTCGCGGGCCACCGCCACCAGGTTCACCGCCGCGTGCGCGCCGGCCAGCGCGCGCCGCAGCGACGGCTCGTTGCGCACATTGGCCTGGACGATGTCGATCTGGCCCACGTCGCCGTGCAGCCGCATGGCGTAGGCCTGGCCCGGATTGCGCACTGCGACCCGGATCCGCCACCCCGCCTTGGCGAGCTGGCGCACGGCCTGCGCGCCGATGAAGCCGGATCCGCCGAAGACCGTGACGAGGTTCTGCATGAGGCAGCGGATAGACGAACCCGTCGGCTGCTGCAATCCGCTCTACCTCCCCGTCGCGAAGACGACGGCGGGAGGGGGACCGCTCGCCGAAGAGCGAGCGGTGGAGGGGGCGAGCCCCGCCCGCCGATTCCAATGCGGGCTGTTTCATCGGTCTGAGCCTGATGCTCGCCCCCTCCACCATCGGCTCTGCGGCCGATGGTCCCCCTCCCGCCGCTTTGCGGGGGAGGTGATCAGCACCCCGTTGACCGGTGAGAGGCGGGGCTATAAAGGAGCCGGCTCGCGCGATCCGACGGATCGGGCCCAGGTGGCGGAATTGGTAGACGCGCTGGCTTCAGGTGCCAGTGGCTTAACGGCCGTGAAGGTTCGAGTCCTTTCCTGGGCACCATCCGCGGGGGCGCCGCCCGCTGGAGGGTGGTGATCAAGGCGCCGCTACCGAGGCGCTCCCCGACGATCTATATGGGTTGGGTTGAGAGGCGGAGCGCGCGTGAAAAAGCCGAACACCTATTTCCACAAGGGCGATCTGCCGGACGGGGTCCTGGCCGGGGCCGCCCTGGTGGCCATCGATTCGGAGACCATGGGCCTGCGGCTCGGGCGCGACCCCCTGTGCGTGGTGCAGCTTTCGGCCGGCGACGGCGACGCCCATGTGGTCCAGCTCGACCGGGCGACCTACGACGCCCCCAACCTGAAGCGCCTGCTCACCGATCCGGCGGTGACCAAGATCTTCCACTACGGCCGCTTCGATATCGCCATGTTCTGGCTGCATCTCGGGGTGGTGACGGCGCCCGTCTACTGCACCAAGATCGCCTCCAAACTGGCGCGGACCTACACCGACCGCCATGGGCTGAAGGACGTGACCAAGGAACTCCTGGGGGTCGACCTCTCCAAGGCGCAGCAGAGCTCGGACTGGGGCCAGGCCAAGCTCAGCGAGGACCAGGTCGCCTACGCCGCCTCCGACGTGCTGTACCTGCACGATCTGCGCACGCGGCTGGACGAGATACTGGCGCGCGAGGGGCGCGACGGCCTGGCGCGCGCCTGTTTCGAATTCCTGCCGCACCGCGCCATCCTCGACGCCCGCGGCTGGGAAGACATGGACATCTTCGCCCACAGCTGAGCATGACCACCGCCTCCCATCTCTCCACGCTGAAAGCGCCGCCGGGGCCTGAGGCCCGCCGGGCCTCCATCCGGGCCTGGCGTCGCCGCTCACGCGCGATCCGCGGCCTGCGCCTGGCCCTGCCGGCGCTGATCGGCCTGATCCTGGCGGGCCTGGCCGCCTCGGTGGCCTACAATGCGCTCGAGGCGCGCCGCGCCACGGCCGGCAACCCGAACGATCCGATCAAGCTGATCAGCCCGCACTTCGTCGGCCGCGATTCCCACGGGCGGCCGTTCATCCTGACCTCGGTCACCGCCACCCGCGATCCGAACAACTACAACCGCGTCTTCCTCGACAAGCCGGTGCTGATCATGGACGCCGACGGCGCCGATCCGCTGCACATCACCTCGGGCTCGGGGATCTATCACGAGGACACCGGCCTGCTGGAAGTCAGCCACGGGGTCCACCTCTCCGGCGCCCGTGGCGCGGTGGACACGGACTCCTCCGTCTTCGACACCAAGACCGAAGAACTGTCGGGTTCAGTCGCCGTTCATGGCGCAGGGTCACTTGGAGAAATCCAGGCGAAGTCCTATGCCGTCCATGACAAGGGCGACACCATGGTCTTCAAGGGCGACGTGCACACGCGCCTGCAACCGAAGTGAGGCTGACGCAGTGAAGCGCACCCTGGCTATGATCTGGCTTGCCGCGGCGTCCGCCGCCGCGACGGCGGCCGTGGCCGCGCCGGTCACGGGTCTCAGCAGCAATCCGAAGGCGCCGATCGACGTCACCTCTGATCAGGTGGACGTTCACAACACCGACTGCGCCTATGTCTACACCGGCTCGCCTGAGGCGCTGCAGGACACCGCCCGCCTGCGCGCCGACATCATGATCGCCCACCTGGAGCTGAACCGCGACGGCAAGGGCGCGAAGGCGTCCAAGGCGACCGGCGGCGACATCGGCGCCTCCAATTCCTGCGGCGAGATGAAGACCCTCGAGGCCAAGGGCCACGTCTACTACCTGTCGTCCGACGGCCGGCGCGTGCATGGCGACAACGCCTTCTACGACGCCGCCACCACGACCCTCACCGTCACCGGCGACGTGACCGCGGTGGACGGTCAGAACGTCATGCGCGGCAGCCGGATGGTCTACAACACCCAGACCGGCGAAGGTCATGTCGAGGGCGCCGCGAAAGGCGCTAACGCCAAGGGCCGCCCACGCATGGTCCTCTATCCGAAGGACAACGACCAGAACGGCCAGGCGCAGGCCGCCGGCGGCCAGGGCGCCGCGGGCGATGCGACGCCGGCGGCCGCGAAGCCGAAAAAGAAGAAGTCTTCCAATTGATCGGGCCGGTGGGGACTTGAAGCACGAACAGATCAAGAAGGCTCCCGGCGAGGCCGGCGAAGGCTTGGTGGTCGACAACATCGGCAAGTCGTTCCGCGGCCGGCCGGTGGTGAAGGGCGTCTCCCTGCGCCTGGCGCGGGGCGAGGTGGCGGGCCTGCTGGGCCCCAACGGCGCCGGCAAGACCACCTGCTTCTACATGATCACCGGCCTGATCCCGGCCGACTATGGCGCGATCTACCTGGACGGCGAGGACATCACCGCCCAGCCCATGTACCAGCGCGCTCGCATGGGCGTGGGCTACCTGCCGCAGGAAACCTCGATCTTCCGCGGCATGACCGTGGGCGAGAACGTCATGGCGGTGGTCGAGCTGCGCGAGCGCGACCGCAAGCGGGCCCGCGCCGTCGTCACCGAGCTGCTGGAAGAGCTGCACATCGAGCATCTGCGGGGCGCGCCCGCCATCTCGCTCTCGGGCGGCGAGCGGCGTCGCGTGGAGATCGCCCGCGCGCTCGCGTCCGAGCCCAGCTTCATGCTGCTGGACGAGCCCTTCGCCGGCATCGATCCCCTGGCCATCGCCGACATTCGCGAGGTGATCGCCTATCTGAAGCGCCGCGGCATCGGCATCCTGATCACCGACCACAATGTGCGCGAGACGCTGGACATCATCGACCGCGCCTCGATCATCCACGCCGGCGAGGTGCTGTTCGAAGGCGCGCCGAGCGAAATCGTCGACGACCCCGAAGTGCGCCGGGTCTATCTGGGCGACACCTTCGCTTAAGCGGCTCCGCGCCCGATTGCTGACACGCTTCGCCGACACCTTGGCCGTTGAGGAACAGGCCGCTGGGGGAAGTCGTGGATCGTTTCGTACTGGGCTTGATGGCGTTGCTGGTGGCCGCCACGCCGGCGCTCGCCGCCAACAAGCTGGGCGACGCCCGCGCCGCTTTTCCGATGCTGGCCAACTATCTGAAGCTGCCCTCCGCCGAGCGCAGCCGCTTCGCGCCGGCCTACTACTTCAAGGCCGCCGGCCAGCCGCTGGCGGCTCCGGTGTGGATGATCCTCGACGGCAAGCGCACGCCCTTCCCGATCGACGCCAACGGCCGGGTCGGCCGTCTGCCCACGCCGGCGGAACTGGATCGCGGCAAGCTGGAGATCGGGGTCGACGCGACCGCCAAGATCCAGATCTCGCTCAGCGTCGAGCCCCTGGTCCCGCCGTCCGCCGACCTTGATGCGCAGGAGCTGGCCGAAGCTATCGCCCAGGCCGCGACGGGCTCGCGGAAGGCCGCCGGCCTGCTGGCCCTGGCCGTGCCGCGGTTGGACGATGTGGTCTTCGTGGGCGCGGGCTCCGGCGAGATCGAATTCGCCGACGGCCACAAGGCCGCCCTGCCCATCGTCAAAGGCCAGCCAATCTATACGCCCTCGGCGCAGCCCGGCGCCCGGCGCATCCGCCTGGCGCGGACGCCGACCAAGCTGGATATCGACTAGGGCCCCTCGCAGCTTCCGTCCTGCGCCAGGAGCGGGCGCGTGCAGCGGGGCGGCTCGATGAGATCGCGACCGGACAGCGGCGGAAGCTTGTGGCTGGCTGGCCGCTCACGCGGCTTCGCGGCATAGGAGCCGGCGCGGAACAGCGTCCGCCCGTCCATGCAGACCTCGCCTCCAACGTGATGGACGCTTTCGCCCAGCAGGCGCTCGAGGACCCCGCGCGCGCCGTCGTCGTCCTCCGCCATGACCAGGTGCAACGTCGGAACGCCATAGCGGTCGTCGTCGACGTAGATTTCGTAGATTGGCTTGGCTGAAGAGGTCATCGGCGAAAACTCCGGCTTGCACGCCGGCCGCCCAGGGCTGTCCACGTGTCACGAGAGACGGTGTTTTACACTAAATATCGCTCGGCTTCACTTGATAAATACATTTTGTCCTTCTCGAATCCTTGGGCTCAACAAATGTTGTTTGGGAATCTTCCGCAATCTTGTAATATTATCGAAACTTACAAACGCCATCAAAGTGGTGTTGTAGAGCGCCTTCAGCGGGGTGCGGCAAATGAGGTTTATGAGTAAGCGGCAACCATTGTGCAGCTTGTGCATTTGAACCATCATTTGGGGGCGTAGGGACTGTGTCCATGTCTGATGCGGGCCGCGAAGAGCGGTTGCAGATCATGTTGACGGATGGCGAGCTCGCGGCGCTGGACGACTGGCGCTTCGCCCGCCGGATGCCCAGCCGCGCGGCGGCCGTGCGCGAGCTTCTGCGCCTGGGCCTCGCAGCCGAGGGTGTGGACCTGGCCAGCGCCAACCGCCGCTCCAAGGACTTCGGCGTCACCGACGCGGACTCCCGCGGCCGCCCGAACGACCAGGACTAGGCGGCCGGCCGCCAGGCATCCGACCCTTTCCGTGGGCGGATCAAACACACGACATTGAGCCGCGGCCCGCGCGCGTCTATCCACGGCGCAAAGGAGGCTTCGAGTCGATGCGCTGGTTCCAGGCCCTGATGCCCCGCGAGGACAGCTTCTTCGAGCAGTTCGTCGCCCACGCCCGCGTTCTGGTGAAGGGGGCGGAAGCCCTGCGCGAGCTGCTGAACGGCGGGGCTGGGGTCGCTGAGGCCTGCGCGGCGGTCGTCCAGCACGAGGAAGAGGCCGACGCCATCACCCGCTCGGTGATGCTCAAGGTGCGGCGCACCTTCATCACCCCGTTCGACCGCAGCGACATCCGCGACCTGATCGCCTCGCTCGACGACGCCATCGACCAGATGCAGAAGACCGCCAAGTCGATCACCCTCTACGGCATGTCGGAGTTCCGCCCCGAGATGCGCGAACTGGGCGACCTGGCGATCCAGGCGGCCTATCTGACGGTGGAAGCGACCGAGCTGCTGCGCGACATGCGCAAGAACGCCGACCGGCTGAACGGCATCGCCGAGGCGGTCTCGCGCATCGAAACCCGCTCCGACGAGGTCTATGAGGCGGGCATGAAGGCGCTGTTCAAGGCCAGCCAGGACAAGCCCATGGCCTTCATCGCCGGCGCCGAGGTCTTCGACCACCTGGAAAAGGTGATCGACCGGTTCGAGGATGTGGCCGACGGGATCAGCGGCCTCCTCATCGAGCACCTCTAGGCGGGCGCGAGCGTGGTCGCCGTCACCCTCTGGTCCCTGATCGGGGTCGCGCTGCTGTTCGACCTGCTGAACGGCCTGCACGACGCCGCCAACTCCATCGCCACCATCGTCTCCACCCGGGTGCTGTCGCCCCGGCTGGCGGTGGTCTGGGCGGCGTTCTTCAACTTCGTGGCCTTCCTGGTGTTCGGCCTGCACGTGGCCAACACCGTGGGCGCCGGCATCGTCTCGGTGGACATTGTCACCGACCGGGTGATCTTCGCGGCCCTGGGCGGCGCCATCGCCTGGAACCTGATCACCTGGCTGGGCGGCATCCCGTCCTCGTCCTCCCACGCCCTGGTCGGCGGGCTGGTGGGCGCGGGCTTCACCAAGGCGGGGCTGAAGGCCATCGTCTGGAAGGGCGTGGGCAAGACCGCCGCCGGCATCGTTGTTTCGCCGGCCTTCGGCTTCATCCTGGCGCTGGTCCTGGTGCTGCTGGTGTCCTGGATCTTTGTGCGGGTGCGGCCGGCTGCGGTGGACCGCTTCTTCCGCGGCCTGCAGTTCGTCTCCGCCTCGCTCTATTCCCTGGGGCACGGCGGCAACGACGCCCAGAAGACCATGGGGATCATCGCGGTCCTGCTCTACGTCCATGCCGGTCGGCAGGGCGGCTTCCACGTGCCGCTTTGGGTGGTGCTGGCCTGCCAGGCCGCGATGGGGCTGGGCACCCTGTTCGGCGGTTGGCGCATTGTGCATACCATGGGCTCGCGGATCACCCGGCTTTCGCCCATGCAGGGCTTCTGCGCCGAGACCGGCGGGGCCATCACCCTGTTCACCGCCACCTATCTGGGCGTGCCCGTCTCCACCACCCACACCATCACCGGCGCCATCGTGGGCGTCGGCGCGGCGCGGCGCACGTCTGCCGTGCGCTGGGGCGTGGCGCGCGGTATCGTGGTGGCCTGGGTCATCACCATGCCGATGGCCGGCGCGGTGGCGGCGCTGCTCTATTCGTTCAGCGGATGGGCCTTCACGTGAAGCGCGCATGCCCATGAAGCGGGCCAGACTTGTCGGGATCCAGTACGCGGCCCTGCCTTACCGGCTGCGCGGCGGCAAGCTGTCGATCCTGCTGATCAGCTCGCGCCGCACCCGCCGCTGGATCGTGCCGAAGGGCTGGCCGATGGCCGGCCGCAAGCCGCACGAGGCCGCCGCCGTCGAGGCGCATGAGGAGGCCGGCGTCGTGGGCGAGATCGCCGACCAGCCGCTGGGCTCCTATCGCTACATGAAGGAGATGAAGCCCGGCCAGCTCCAGGCGGTGCAGGTGCTGGTCTTCCCGCTGGCCGTGGAGGGCCAGGACGAGACCTTCAAGGAGGCGGGCCAGCGCGTCGCCGCCTGGTTCCGCTATCGCCATGCCGCCAGCCTGGTGGCCGAGCCCAGCCTGAAACGGCTGATCCTCGACTTTGGCGACGCCCAGTCGACCAACCTGCTGATCCGCGGCCTGCGCCGCTACCGCACCTGGCGCTTCCGGTCGCAGGCGGGCGACCTGCCGATCTAGGCCTTCAGCAAGGCCTCCATCTGGTCCACCGTCCGCGCCAGCTTGGCCACCACGGCGCGGTAGGGCGCGGGCGTGGTCATGTCGAGCCCGGCGCGCTTCAGCACCGCCACCGGATAGTCGGAGCCGCCGGCCTTCAGCACCGAGAGATAGGCTTCGCGGTCCGCGGGCTTCCCGCCCAGCACCCGGTCGGCGAAGAAGGTCGAGGCCGAGACGCAGGTCGCGTACTGGAAGACGTAGAAGTCGAAATAGAAGTGCTGCGGCATGGTCCATTCGACCCCGTAGGCCGGATCGATGGTGACCGCGGGCTCGTGGTATTTCTTGAGGATCGCCAGGTACATGGCGGTCATCTTCTTGCCGCTCAGCGCCTCGCCCCGCTCCGCGGCCTCGTGGATGGCCAGCTCGAACTCGGCGAACATGGTCTGGCGGTAGAAGGTGCCGCGCAAAAGCTCGCAGGTCCGGTCGAGGTAGAACAATTTCTCCTCTTTCGTCTTCGCGCCCTTCAGCATGAAGTCGTTCAGCAGCTGCTCGTTCATCGTCGAGGCGATCTCGGCGATGAAGGTCGGATAGCTCGAGGTGTCGTAGGGCTGGGCCTTGTTCGCCAGCAGGCTGTGCATGGCGTGGCCCCACTCGTGGGCGAAGGTCGTCAGGCTCTCGTAGTCGTCGGTGAGGTTCAGCAGCAGATAGGGGTGCACGTCGTAGGCGGAGCCGTTCATGTAGGCGCCGGCGGCTTTGCCCTTCTGCGGGAAGGCGTGCATCCAGTGTCCGGCCGTGGCCGTGGAGAGCGCCGCCACATAGTCGGGCCCCAGCGGCTTCACCGCCTCCAGCGTCAGCGCGCGGATTTCGCCCAGGCCGAACTTGCGGTCCAGCTTCGTGGCCGGCGGATAGATGTCGTAATAGG
>JAFEDM010000450.1 GCA_018241625.1 Pseudomonadota bacterium
AGACGTCTGCGGACGCCGCCGGCCGCACCAGGCGTTTGCGCTCGACGGCCCGGCCGGCCTCGATCCGCTTGGCGGTTGAGGCCACGTCCTCAGCCGCCTCGGGGCGGCCGTCGTAGAGCAGCTCCATCAGCCGGCGCAGGAACGGGCGGCGCATGGCCGCGCCGTTGTCAGCGTTGGTCAGGATCACCGCGCCGACCTGGGCGCCCGGGATGGCGATGATGTCGGAGTGGTAGCCGGAGAGGTCGCCGCCGTGGTGGATCACCGGCACGCCCCAGGTGGAATCCTCCATCAGACCCATGCCGTACCACTGGTCCTCGCTGATCGGCACGCCGCGGGTGCGCCGGGCCAGCAGGTTCTGGGCGGAGACCAGCCGCTTGCCGTCGGGCAAAACGCCCTCGGTCAGCTCGTCCTGGACGTAGAGGATCATATCGTGGGGTGAGGACCAGGCTCCGCCCGCCGGGCGGAACGGCGCGATGGCGTAGTTGATGTCCTGGCGCAGCACGCGAAGCTTGCCGTCCATGTCCTCGCCGTGCGGGCTGGCGTGGTCGGCGGCGAGCGCCTGGGGCATCGAGAAGGTGGTGTCCTTCATGCCCAGGGGATCGAAGATCTTGGCCTGCATGGCCTGGTCGTAGGCCACGCCAAGGTCGCGGTCCGGATAGACCAGGTGAGCCCCGATGTAGCCGGCCGCCGTGGCCATCAGGTTGTTGTACTGGAATACCTCGCCGAACTTGCTGGTGGGCTCGGTGGCGGCGAGCTGGGTGAAGGTCGTGGCGGTGGGCGTCTTCGCCGTGGTGGTGAACAGCCACTCGAAGTCCTTCCGGGGCACGCCGGTGCAGGCGCAGACCAGGTGTCGCACCAGCACCTGTTTCGTCGTGGCGTCGCTGCCGAGACGGAAGGCCGGATAGACCTGGGTGACCGGTTCGTCCCACTTCAGCTTTCCCTCGTCGACCAGCCGCGCCAGCAGCAGGGTCGACATCCCCTTGGTGTTGGATGCGATCATGAAGCGGGTGTGGGCGTCGATGGCCTGAGGCTTGCCCGCCTCGCGCACGCCAACGCCGCCCTCGTAGACGACCTTGCCGTGATCGATCAGGGCGATCCCGACGCCGGGGACGTGCAACTCGTCGGAGGCGGTCTTCACGAAGTCGAGCAGGGCCTGGACCCGGGCCGGGTCCAGCGGGTGGGCGGCCTTGCCGGCGAAGGTCTCGCGCGAATAGCCGGTGGGCCGCAGGCTCTGGATGATGACGTTCATCGGGCCCGAGCGCTTCTCGGCCGTTGATTCGCTGCCGTCGAGGATCACCACGGTCCAGACCTGGCCCTTGCGCCGGGCGATGGCCTGGATGGCCAGGTGTTCGTTTGGTGAGGTCTCGTAGGAGATCGCCGCCTGTTCGTCCCAGCCGTTGCGAGCGGGAATCGCCTGCAGCAGCTTGAAGGCGTGGGTCTCGCCGCCGCGATAGAGCTTCCAGGCGCTGGCGGCGGCGGCGCGGGCGTCGGCCGCGGCGCCGACCTCGACGATGACCAGGTGGGTGTCCGATTCGGGCGGCTGCAGCACCTGCACGGCGCCCTTCGCGGTCTTCGTCCAGTCGGACGGCAGGGTGTAGGTGGGCCCGCCCGACTGGGCGCCCGACGTCTGCGCCATGGCGGAAGTGGAGAGCAGGGCGGCCAGGGCCGCGCCGGCCAGGATGCGAAGACGCATTGTAAAGTCCCCCGATTTTCGTCGATTCAGACTAGGCCTTTCCGCGGCAATCTGTCCGCCCAGTTTGCGTTCGCGCAATTTCGGCCTGACGAGCTTGGGTTACCGTTGTTCACGAAATCTGCCGGGTTCGTGAGGAAAGGTGGCTGTCCGCGACCGCCCGCCTTATGGACATGGCTCGGCAACGGCGCCAAAACCCCGAGGCGCATTACGATTTCCGGGGGCGCATCAGAGGGACCCGGCCGCCCGCGCGCCGACTGACAGACGCGGGGACCGGGATTAGGACGTCGATGGATTACAAGGCCGCATTCGAAGGCGCTCTGGAGAAGATTCGGTCCGAGGGCCGATATCGCGTGTTCGCCGACCTGAAGCGTCACCGCGGCGAATTCCCGCGCGCCACCTGGACGAAGCCTGACGGGTCGACCGCCGAGGTTACCGTTTGGTGCTCCAACGACTACCTGGGCCAGGGCCAGAACCCGGTCGTGCTGGACGCCATGCACAAGGCCATCGAGGAAGCCGGCGCCGGCTCCGGCGGTACGCGCAACATCTCGGGCACCACTCACTATCACGTGGAGCTGGAGCGCGAACTGGCCGACCTGCACCACAAGGAAGCCGCGCTGCTCTTCACCTCCGGCTACGTCTCCAACGAGGCGACGCTGTCGACCTTGTCGAAGATTCTGCCGGGCCTGGTGATCCTGTCGGACGCTCTGAACCACAATTCCATGATCAGCGGCATCCGCGCGGCGCGCTGCGAGCGCCACGTGTTCCGCCACAACGACCTCGCCCATCTGGAAGAACTGCTCGCCGCCGTGCCGCACGGCGTGCCGAAGGTGATCGCCTTCGAGAGCGTCTATTCGATGGACGGCGACATCTCCGACATTCCGGCGACCGTGGCCCTGGCCAAGAAGTACGGCGCCATGACCTATATCGACGAGGTCCACGCGGTCGGCATGTACGGCCCGCGCGGCGCCGGCGTGGCGGAACGTGACGGCCTGATGGCCGAGATCGACATCATTGAAGGCACCCTCGGCAAGGCCTTCGGCGTCATGGGCGACTATATCGCCGCCGACGACGCGATCTGCGACGCGATCCGCAGCTATGCCGACGGCTTCATCTTCACCACCTCCATCCCGCCGGCCTTGGCCGCGGGCGCCGTGGCCTCGATCCGCTGGCTCAAGGAGCACAACGAGATTCGCGTGGCGCACCAGGAGCGCGCGGCGGCGCTGAAGGCGCGCATGGAAAAGGCCGGCCTGCCGGTCATGCCCAGCGTCTGCCACATCGTGCCGCTGTTGGTCGGCGATCCCGTGCACTGCAAGATGATCAGCGACATCCTGCTGGAAGAGCACGGCATCTACGTCCAGCCGATCAACTACCCGACCGTGCCGCGCGGCACCGAACGCCTGCGCTTCACGCCCTCGCCGGCGCACACCGACGAGATGATGGACAAGCTGGTAGCTGCGCTCGAAGAGCTCTGGGTCCACTGCAACATCAAACGCGTGGGCGGCGTCGCGGCCTAAGGCCGGCGAAGCGGTTCAAAACACCGGCCTACGCCCAGAGCGGCGAGGACGCCTTCATGAAGCGCAGGTAGTAGACGACCCGCGCCACGTCCCGGCCCGCGCCGTCGGCGACCAGCACCTCGTACCAGGCGTTCTCGGTCTTCGGGCTTTCGGTGAGCTTCAGCATCCTGGTGCGCGCGACATAGTCGACGCCGGCTTTCAGCGGGCCGGCGAGGTGTTGGGTCTCCAGGGCCCCGAACAGGCCGACGGACGAGCCGGCTTTGCCGACCACGTGCCTGCGGACGTCCTGGTGGGTCAGGCGCACCAGATGCGAGGGCGGCAGGATCAGGTCGTCGCGATAGGCGGGCAGGGGCTCCGTGAGCGTCTCCAGCGACTTCAGCAACTGATCGGCTTCGATGCGGACCGGGATGTCCCGGTGTTCCTCGCCGACGGCGAGGTCCTTCAGGATGCGTAAGGCGCCTGGCGTGGCCGGCGCCTGGGCCTCGAGGCGTTTCGCAAGCTCGGACCGGGCGTCCGGTCCCAGGCTGGCGGTCCCTTCGCAGATCTGGTCGCCGGGGACGTCGTGCATGGTCAGCCGCGCGCGATCGGCGCCGGCCTCGACCGTGGCTTTCACCGGCTCCGAGTCAGTGGTGGCCTTGGTGAAGTAGAGCGACAGGCCGCCGGTCTCGAACCAGCCGTCGCCATAGAGCTTGAGCAGCCCCGGCACGAACTGGTCCATGTGGATGGAGCCGGCCACCGTGCCGCCCCGAAAGCCCAGCCTCGAGGCGGTGGCGTCGTCGTGGATCGAGCCCTTCACCTCGGCGGCGGAATTGCGGGGCGAGCGGAACTCGCTGGTCCAGACCATCGCGTCGGCGACCGACATGGCGCGTCTCCCACCTTCGTTTTGCCGAAGGCTACGCCCGTGGACGCGGGTGGAAAAGCGCTGCTACTTGCGCCGGCGCACCCCGCGGCCCAGGCCGATCTTCTTGGCGAAGTCGCTGCGGCGGGCGGCGTAGGCCGGCGCCACCATCGGATAGTCCGCCGGAAGGCCCCAGCGCTTGCGGTATTCGTCGGGGCTCATGTCGTAGCGCGAGCGCAGGTAGCGCTTCAGCATCTTCAGCTTCTTGCCGTCTTCCAGGCAGACGATGAAGTCGTGCTGCACGGAGCGGTTGATCGCCACGGCGGGCTTCGGCCGTTCCTCGGGCACGGCGACGCCGTTGCGCGACAGGCCCTCGAGCGCCTGGTGGACGGTGCGGATGACGTCCGGCAGGGCGTCGGCCGGTACGGAATTGCGGCTGACGAACGCGGCGACGATGCCGGCGCCCAGCCGCATCAGGTCCTCGCCCGAAGGCCCCTCCGGGTGCGGTCCTACGCTCATATTGTCGTCCCCTCCGATTTTCGTGACACGCCCGGCGACGAACGCTCAGCCCGCACAAACCGCCCCTGGAGTCCCGTCGCCGGCCAAGCCACAACGCGGGACAGAGGGCATCGTTCCCAGAAAATCTCGCGCACTTTGTGATTTCCGCGCTGTGGAGGAACGGGGGCTTTGGCGCTAAAGAGCGCTCCTCCGCCCGAGCCAGAATCATCGCCAGCCCGAAAGGCGCCGCCCTTGACGCTTCAGATGCAAGCCCAGTCTTCCAACGGTTTCTTCAGCGCCGACGTGGATCAGAGCGACCCGGACCTCGCCCGGATCCTGAAGGGCGAACTGGCCCGTCAGCAGAACCAGATCGAGCTGATCGCGTCCGAGAACATCGTCTCCAAGGCGGTGCTGGAGGCCCAGGGCTCGGTGCTGACCAACAAGTACGCCGAGGGCTACCCGGGCAAGCGCTACTACGGCGGCTGCGAGGTGGTGGACGAGGCCGAGGAGCTGGCGCGGGAGCGGGCCAAGCGCCTGTTCGGCTGCGAGTTCGTGAACGTCCAGCCGCACTCGGGCAGCCAGGCGAACCAAGCGGTGTTCATGGCCACCATGATGCCGGGCGACACCTTCATGGGCATGGACCTGGCTGCGGGCGGTCACCTGACCCACGGCAAGAACATCAACCAGTCGGGCAAGTGGTTCCGGCCGGTCCACTACGGCGTGCGCCAGCAGGACCACCTGATCGACTACGACCAGGCCGAGGAGATCGCGCTCGCCGAAAAGCCCAAGGTGATCATCGCCGGTGGGTCGGCCTATTCGCGGCACATCGACTTCGCCCGATTCCGGGCCATCGCCGACAAGGTGGACGCCATCGTCATGGCGGACATCGCCCACTATGCCGGCCTGGTGGCGGCGGGCGTCTATCCGAACCCGTTCCCGCATGCCCACATCGTGACGACCACCACGCACAAGACCCTGCGTGGCCCGCGCGGCGGCATGATCATGACCAACGACAAGAAGCTGGCGAAGAAGATCGACAGCGCGGTCTTCCCGGGCCTGCAGGGCGGCCCGCTGATGCACGTGATCGCCGCCAAGGCCGTGGCCTTCGGCGAGGCGCTGAAGCCGGACTTCAAGCTCTACGCCCAGGCGGTGATCGACAACGCCCGAGCCCTGGCCGACAGTCTGCAGCAGGCGGGCTTCAAGATCGTCTCCAACGGCACCGACAGCCACCTGATGCTGGTGGACCTGACGCCGAAGGGCGTTTCGGGCGCCGACGCGGAGGTGGCGCTGGAGCGCGCGGGCCTGACCACCAACAAGAACGGCATCCCGTTCGATCCGCTGCCGCCGATGCAGACTTCCGGCCTGCGCGTCGGCTCGCCCGCCGGCACCACCCGCGGCTTCGGCCCCGCCGAGTTCCGCCAGGTGGGCGCCTGGATCGGCGAGGTCCTGGACGGCGTGGCGGCCGGCGGCGACAATTCCGCCGTCGAGCAGAAGGTCCGCGGCGAAGTTCTTCAGTTGACGCAGCGCTTCCCTATCTACAACGGATAGGGGTTCATTCGGCCGGAAGGGGCCAGATCATGCGTTGCCCGTTCTGCGGCCATGCCGAAAGCCAGGTGAAGGACTCGCGCCCGTCGGAAGACGGCGCCGCGATCCGCCGCCGCCGTCTCTGCCCGGAATGCGGCGGCCGGTTCACCACCTTCGAGCGGGTCCAGCTGCGCGAGCTCACCATCATCAAGCGCTCGGGCCGGCGCACGCCCTTCGAGCGCGAGAAGCTCGCGCGCTCGATCTCTGTCGCGATCCGCAAGCGGCCGATCGACCCGGAACGGGTGGAGCGGATGATCTCTTCCATCGTCCGGCAGCTCGAGAGCCTGGGCGAGACGGAATTGCCGTCCTCGGCGGTGGGCGAGCTGGTTATGAAGCAACTGAAGGCGCTCGATGACGTGGCCTACGTCCGCTACGCCAGCGTCTATCGCGACTTCAAGGAGACCCAGGATTTCGCCAAGTTCCTGGGCGACGAAGGGCTGGCCGAGGCGGCGGTCGAGGACTAGCCGGCCGTGGCGGTCACCCTGAAGCTCGCCACCACCCTGGACGGCCGCATCGCGACGGCCGGCGGGGAAAGCCGCTGGATTACCGGCGAGGCCTCGCGCGACCAGGTCCATCGGCTGCGCGCGGCGCATGATGCGGTGGTGGTGGGCGTCGAGACCGCGCTGGCCGATGATCCAGAACTGACTGTGCGCCTGCCGGGCTACAACGGCCGCCAGCCGGCGCGCGTGGTGCTGGACAGCCGTCAGCGCCTGGCGCCCGACTGCAAGCTGGTGAAGACCGCCCGCGAAATTCCGACCTATGTGGTGGCTACGGGCGCGCCCGAGCCGCATCTTGTCGAGGCCGGGGTGAAGGTGCTGACCGCCCGCGCCATCAGCGAAGACCGCCCCGAGCTGAAGTCGGTCGTCCAGCACCTGGCGGCCGAGGGGTTGTCGAGCCTGTTCGTGGAAGGCGGCGGCCAGGTGGCGGCGAGCTTTGTCCGTTGCGGCCTGGTGGACGCCATCGAGTGGTTCCGCGCCCCGGTGCTGATCGGCGGCGAGGGGCGGCCGGCCATCGGCGCCCTGGCGGTTGCGGCCTTGGCCGAGGCGCCCCATTTCCGCCGGGTCGAGGTCCGTGAGCTGGGTTCCGACCTCTGGGAGCGTTACGAGAGAACCTGATGTTCACTGGGATCGTCACCGACGTCGGCCGTGTGCGCGCCGTGCGCGACACCAACCGCGACCGCCGTTTCGAGATCGAGACTGGGTTCGACACGGCCACGATCGACATCGGCGCCTCGATCAGCCATGCAGGCTGCTGCCTGACCGTGGTGGAGAAGGGCCCTGGCTGGTTCGCGGTCGAGGTTTCCGGCGAGACCCTCTCGCTGACCACCCTCGACAATTGGGCCGAGGGCAAACGCATCAATCTGGAGCGGGCGGCCAAGGTCGGCGACGAACTGGGCGGCCACATCGTCTCCGGTCACGTGGACGGCATGGGCGAGGTGCTGAGCGTAGAAAGCGAAGGCGGTTCGCATCGGGTGCGGATCAGGGCGCCGCGTCCGCTGCACCGTTTCATCGCGCCCAAGGGCTCGATCGCCGTGGAAGGCGTGTCGCTGACCGTCAACGAGGTCGAGGACGACGTGTTCGGCGTGAACCTGATCCCGCACACCTGGGACGTGACCACCCTGGGCGAGCTGAAGCCGGGGTCGCGGGTCAACCTGGAGATCGACATGCTGGCGCGCTATCTCGCGCGTTTCCAGGAAACCGCCTAAAGGGTTCCGCCTAGACCCGAGGGACCCTGTTTTGAGCCAAGACCAAGTCCGCATCCTCATCGTCGAGGCGCGCTTCTATTCCGACCTGGCGGACGAGCTGCTGAAAGGCGCGGTCGACGCGATCACCGCCCATGGCGCGACCTATGACGTCGTGACCGTGCCGGGCGCGCTGGAAATCCCCGGCGCCATCGCGCTCGCCGAAGAGGCCGGTCATCGCACGGCCGGCGAAGCCTATGATGGCTATGTGGCCCTGGGTACGGTGATCCGCGGCGAGACCTATCACTTCGAGATCGTCTCCAACGAAAGCGCGCGGGGCATCATGGAGCTGACCCTTCGGGGCCTCTGCATCGGCAATGGCGTCCTGACTTGCGAGGACGACGACCAGGCCTGGGCCCGGGCGCGCGCCAGCGAGGGCGACAAGGGCGGCGGCGCGGCGCGCGCGGCCCTGACCATGGTGGCGCTGCGCCAGCAGTTCGCGGCCGGCAAGCGATGAGCGCCCATTCCAGCGAAAAGGGGCCGAAGCCGCGTTCGGTGGCGCGCCTCGCCGCCGTCCAGGCGCTCTATCAGATGGAAGTCTCGGCCGTGGGCGCGGAGGCGGTGATCCGCGAGTTCTCGGAGCACCGCTTCGACCGCGACGCCGACCCGGATCCCGAACAGGGTGAAGCCCCGCTGGCGTCGGCCGACGAGGCCTTCTTCGCCGACTTGGTGCGCGGCGTGGTGGAGCACCAGAAGGCGGTGGACGCCGCCATCGCGCGCAAGCTGGCCGCCGGCTGGCGCCTCGACCGGCTGGACGCCACGGCGCGGGCCATCCTGCGCGCCGGCGCCTATGAGCTGATGCATCGCGACGACGTGCCGACCGAGGTGGCGATCGACGAATATGTCGAGCTGGCCAAGTCGTTCTTCGAGGGGCCGGAGCCCGGCTTCGTGAACGGGGCCCTGGACGCGGTGGCGCAAGAAGCCCGGAAGTCCAAAAGCGATGAGCGGAGATGAATTCTCCGAGATCGCGCGGCTGTTCCGCCCGCTGACCGGCGGCGCGCCGGGCGCCTTCGATCTTCTGGACGACGCGGCGGTCATCTCACCGCGACCCGGCCACGACCTGGTGGTGACCAAGGACGCGATCGTCGAGGGCGTGCATTTCCCGGTGGGCGAGGCCCCGGATTTCGTGGCCCGCAAGCTGTTACGGGTGAACCTCTCGGACCTGGCGGCCAAGGCGGCTGAGCCGTTCGGCTGCTTCCTAGCGGTCGCCTGGCCCGAAGCCTATGGCGCGGCCGAGCGGGCCACCTTCGCCCAGGGACTGGGCGGCGACCTTCGGGCCTTTGGTCTGGCGTTGCTGGGCGGCGACACGGTGCGCACGCCCGGCCCCTTCACGGCCAGTCTGACGGCTCTGGGCTGGGTGCGGAAGGATCGCATGATCCGCCGCGCCGGCGTGCAGGTGGGCGATGTGATCGCGGTCAGCGGCATGATCGGTGACGGCGTGCTGGGCCTGGCGGCGGCGCTGGGTGAAATCGATGATCCGACCGGCTGGCTGGCCTCCAGCTACCGCCTGCCGACGCCGCGTCTGGAGCTGCGCGAGGCGCTTCGAGCCCACGCGCACGCCGCCGCCGACGTTTCCGACGGCCTCGTCGCCGACGCCGGCCACATCGGCGAGGCGAGCGGGGTCGCGATCCGCTTGGACCTCGACGCCTTGCCTCTCTCGCCAGCAGCGCGCCGCTGGCTGGAAGCTCAGCCTGACCGCGCGGGCGCGCTCACGCGGCTGGCCACCGGCGGAGACGACTATGAGGTGGTGGCGGCTTTCCCCGGTCGTCCGCCGCAGGGTTTCACCGCGATCGGGCGGGCGGAAGCGGGCGAGGGGACGCGCGTGTTTTGCGACGGCCGGCCGGTCGAGGTCGCCCGGGCCGGCTGGCGGCACCTATAGGCTGACGTCGTAAGGTGGAACCTTGGCCTTGGCCGGGGGTTGCGGGATGGGGACAGCCGAACCGGGACCGCTCATGACCGCCTTTCCGCCCGTGCAGCTCCTGTCCCTCGCGACCGCCACGCCGCCGCACGTCATGACCCAGGACGAGGTGGTGACGGAGGCCAACCGGGTCTTCGCCGCCCGCTTTCCGAAGTTCGCCTACATGGCGCCGGTGTTCCAGAACGCCGGTGTGAGACGCCGCTCCTTCGCCATGCCGCTGGAGTGGTACCTGCAGCCGCAGGACTGGCCGCAGCGCGCGGCGGCCTATGACGCCGCGG
>JAFEDM010000451.1 GCA_018241625.1 Pseudomonadota bacterium
CGCGCTCTGGAGCCTGATCACCCATCCTGGCGGTCAGGAGGCCGGGCTGGGCCTGGTGATCCTGCTCACCGCTGTCGTGATCGGGGGCATCCCGACCGCGGGCGGGCTGGTGCTGCTGATGGTCGGCGTCGGCCGCGCCCGGCGTGGACGCAAGCCGCCGCCGGCGCCGACGACCTTCGACTAGGCCGCCGCCTTCTTCTGCTCCGCCGCGGCGCTGATGCGGGCCTTGGCCATTTCGTTGGCGACCTCGTGCGTCGGGCGCTTCTCGGCCTTGGAGCGGTCCAGCACCTCGGCCAGGGTCTCCAGCAGGCGGTCCAGCTTGCCGGCCACCCAGTTCGGGTCGAAGGCCTCGCCGCGGTCCAGGGCGCGGATCTCGCCGGCCACGTTGATGATGCCGCCGCCGTTGATCACATAGTCGGGCAGGTAGAGCATGCCGCGGTCGTAGACCAGGCGGCCGATCTCGGCGTCGGCCAGCTGGTTGTTGGCGCCGCCGGCGATGACCTTGCAGCGCAGGCGCGGCAGGGTGTCGGCGTTGACCGCGCCGCCCAGGGCGCAGGGGGCGAAGACCTCGGCCTCGGCGTCAAAGATCTGGTTGGGCGCGACCACCTTGGCGCCGGTCTTGTCGGCGATCTCGCGCAGGGCGTCCTGGTTCACGTCGGTGACGATCAGCTTCGCGCCGGCCGCATGCAGCTTCTCGGCCAGGAAGCCGCCCACGTGGCCCACGCCCTGGATGGCGACGGTGACGCCGGCGAGGTCGCGGCCGAGCGCGCGCTCGACGCCCAGCTTCACGCCCCGGAATACGCCCTCGGCGGTGACCGGGCTGGGGTCGCCGGAGGCCGCAGCGTGGCCCGTCAGGCCGGCCACATAGCGGGTGGTCTTGCGGGTGTGCATCAGGTCGGCGGGCGAGACGCCGACGTCCTCGGCCGTCCAGTACTTGCCGCCCACGTCCTCGACCGCCCGGCCGAAGGCCTCGAACAGGGCCGGGGTCTTCTGGGTGCGGCTGTCGCCGATGATCACGGCCTTGCCGCCGCCCAGCTCCAGGTCGGCCATGGCGTTCTTGTAGGACATGGCGCGCGAGAGCCTCAGCGCATCCTCCAGCGCCGCCTCGGCGCTGACGAACGGCCACATGCGGCAACCGCCGGCGGCGGGCCCACGGGCCGTGGAATGCACGGCGATGATGCATTTCAGGCCGGTTTTTTCGTCAAAGAACGCGTGGACGCCTTCGTGGCCCTCGAAAGCGGGGGAATCGAACAAGGTCATGCCGCCTACATCGCTGGTGCTGGGGAAGGAATTGCGGGGCAAGCCTCTACCCCTCGCCGGTTAACGGGACAACCCCAGTTGCGATCCCACGCGACTACGGTCCGCCCGTCTGGGACTCGGCCGCGGTCTGCATCCGGCCGTTGGTCGTGGTGGGCGCGGTCGGGATCTTGGGCGCGCCGGACGGCAGCGGCGCCTGCGGGTCCTTGATGAAGGCGAGGATATCCTTCCAGACCATGGGGCCTTCATGGTCGCGCATCATCAGGTGATAGCCCTTGGCGTAGTAGGCCGAGCGGTCGGTGGCCTTTAGCTGGTGGGCCGCCTTGAACGCCGCTTCCTTGGGGATGATCTGGTCGTGGGCGCCATAGAGGTAGAGCGTCGGCAGGTTGGCCTTGCCCACATCGTCGGCCGCCTTGTCCATGGTGGTGACCAGGCCATAGAGGGTGTCGGACCGCGCGCCCCAGATCATCAGCGGGTCCTTGCCCATGGCGATCAGCTCTTCGCGGTTGTCGCTCGGGAAGACCTTCGAGGTCAGCCATTCGGGCGGCGTGTAGACCTTCGGGCCGGTGAAGTTGGCGGCGAGCCAGAGCAGGGTCTTGTTCGGCAAGGGCTGGGCGCGCCAGCCCCAGACGGCGGGCGACAGCAGCACCAGCCGGTCAGCGGTCGGCGGCCGGTCCGAGGCGAAGGCTTCAGCGGCGATGGCGCCGCCCAGGCTCTCGCCCGCCACGACGATGATCGCGTTCGGGTACTTGGCGCGCGCCAGGGCGGCCACGGTGCGCAGGTCCTCGACCATCAGCTCGTCGCCGGCCCAGATTCCGCGCCCGGGCGAGCGGCCGAAGCCGCGCTGGTCGTAGGCGATGGTGGTGACGCCCTGCGCGGCCCACCAGGGCGCGGCCATGTGGAAGGCGTTGGCGTAGTCGTTCATGCCGTGGACGCCCACGACCACCGCCCATGGCTCGCCCGTGGCGGCGTCCCACTCGCTGAGACCCAGCTTGGCGCCGTCGAAGCTGACGATGTCGCTGGCCTCGATCCGCGGCCCCTTGAAGCCAAGCGGCGGCTGGCCGGCCTGCTGCACCATCAGCGGGGTGCAGGCGCCCAGGGAGAGGGCGGCGAGGAGGACGGCGATGAAGCGCTTCATGTGATTCCGGTCTTAGCGCGGACCCCGCGCGGCGTGAGCGCGACGGATCGTCCTTGGCTTCACCCGGCGAGCTGGGCCCGTTCCTGGGCGATCAGCTTGGCGAAAGCAGGGCGATCGCTGATCTTCGCCACATAGGCCGCCGCTTTCGGATGACTGCCGTCGTTCACCACGCAGTCGGCCAGGCTCATGGTCAGCAGCGGGCTGACCACCGCGATGTCGGCCAGGGTGAAGCGGTCTTCGACCAGGTAGCCCGACGCCGGGAGGACGCTCTCGAGGTAGTCCATCAGCTTGGGGAATTCCGTCGTCTGCGCTTCGTCGGCGGCGGCGAGGTCGCCCGGACGGCCGAAGAACCGGGGTGAAACCACCCGGTTGAAGAAGATCTTGCCGCCGCAGGCCGCCACGATGGTGTCGCCGAACTCCTCGTACCAGATGGTCCGGGCGCGCGCCTTGGGCTCGGTCGGGATGAGGTTCGGCTCGGGGCGGATCGCGTCGAGATAGGTGATGATCGCCGTGGAGTCCGAGATCAGGAAGTCGCCGTCCTTGAAGCCCGGCATCTTGCCGAAGGGGCTGGCCTGCTTGAACTCGGGCGGCCCGCCCTGGGCGCCGGCCATCACCAACTCGAAGTCGAAGCCCTTCTCGGTCGCGAAGACCACGGTCTTGCGGACATAGGGCGACATGGTCGAGCCATAGATGATCATAGGTCCTCTCCCTTCTGCGATGCGGTGGTGTCGTCCGGCAGCGGCAGGCGCATCCGCCAGACGCCCTTGAAGTCGTCCGGGTCGGCCGGCTTGTTGTGGCGCAGGATGGTGAGCTTGCCCTGCCGCGCCAGGCCGCGGGCGACGGCGCGGACGTGGCCCAGGCTGCGGCGCCAGCCCTCCGGATCGGCCGCGCGGGCCACGTCTTCCGGCGAGACTGACTTGCCGGGCGCGACCTTGCCCAGCAGGTCGAAGATCGCGGTCTCGATGGCGTCGCTCATCGTCAGCCGCCGCGCTTCAAGGTCTCGCGGGCGATGACCACCTGCTGGATCTGGCTGGTGCCTTCATAGATGCGGAAGATGCGCACGTCGCGGTAGAGGCGCTCGATGCCGTGGTCGGCGACATAGCCGGCCCCGCCGAAGATCTGCACCGCCCGGTCGGCGACCCGGCCGACCATCTCGGAGGCGAAGTACTTGGCGGCGGCGGCTTCCATGGTGACGCTCTGGCCCGCGTCGCGCTTGCGGGCGGTCTCCATGGTCAGCGCCTTGGCGGCCAGGGCCTCGGTCTTGCTGTCGGCGATCATCCCCTGCAGCAACTGGAAGTTCGACAGCGCCTGGCCGAACTGCTTGCGCTCGGCCATGTAGGCCACGCAGTCCTTGATCAGCCGCTCGGCCACGCCGATGCAGACCGCCGAGATGTGCAGGCGACCGCGATCCAGCACCTGCATGGCGACCTTGAAGCCCTCGCCTTCCCGGCCCAGGCGGTTCTCCACCGGCACGCGGACGTTGTCGAAGATCACGTCGCAGATGTGGGCGCCCTGCTGGCCCATCTTCTTCTCGGGCTTGCCGACGCTGAGGCCTGGCAGGTCGCGCTCCACCAGGAAGGCCGAGACGCCGCCGGCGCCGAGCTTGTCCGGATCGGTGCGGGCCATGACCGTGAAGAGGTGCGCCTTGTTGGCGTTGGTGATGTAGCGCTTGGTGCCGTTCAGGACGTAGTGGTCCCCGTCCAGCGTCGCGCGCGTCTGGACATTGGCGCTGTCGGACCCGGCTTCGGGCTCGGTGAGCGCGAAGGAGGTGACGATCTCGCCGGTGGCGATGCCCGGCAGGTACTTCTGCTTCTGCGCGTCGGTGCCGAACATCACCAGCCCCTGGCTGCCGATGCCGACATTGGTGCCGAAGGCCGAGCGGAAGGCCGGGCTGGTGCGCCCAAGCTCCACCGCCACTAGGCACTCGTCCTCCATCGAGAGGTCCAGGCCGCCGTATTCCTCGGGGATCGAGAGGCCGAAGAGCCCCAGGCCCTTCATCTCCTCAAGGACCTCGGCCGGCATGGCGTCGTCTTCGGCCACCTTCGCCTCCAGCGGGCGCAGGCGTTCGGCGACGAAGCGGGCGACCGTGTCGAGAAGCTGGTCGCGGGTTTCAGTGTCGAGGGCCATCGGGAAACCTTGCTCTCACATCTAATATTGGAACGTCCTGGCCGGGCTTGTCCCGGCCACCCATGAACACCGCGCCGGCAAGATTTGGCTGAACTCTCGCTAGAGCTTGCAAACGCTGGCGCGTATGGGTCCCCGGCACAAGGCCGGGGATGACGGCAGATAAGAATTTAGCTCGGCTACTCAGGCGCGTTCGAAGATCGCGGCGATGCCCTGGCCGCCGCCGATGCACATGGTCTCCAGGCCGTATCTGCCGTCGCGGCGCTGCAACTCGCGCATCAGGTTGGCGAGGATGCGCCCGCCCGTGGCGCCGATCGGGTGGCCCAGCGAGATGCCCGAGCCGTTGACATTCAGGATGTCGTTGCGGCTGTCGTCGTCGGACCAGCCCCAGCCCTTCAGCACCGCCAGCACCTGGGGCGCGAAGGCCTCGTTCAGCTCGATGACGTCGATGTCGTCCCAGCCCATGCCGGTGCGCTCGAAGAGGCGCTTCACGGCCGGGACCGGGCCGATGCCCATGCGCGACGGGTCGCAGCCGGCGGCCGCCCAGCTCACGAAATATCCCATGGGCTCCAGGCCCAACTCCTCCAGCTTGTCCTCGGCGACGACAAGGCAGGCGGCGGCGGCGTCGTTCTGCTGGCTGGCGTTGCCGGCGGTGACCACCCCGTCCTTCTCGATGGGGCGCAGCTTGCCCAGGCTCTCGGCCGTGGCGTCGGCGCGCACGCCTTCGTCGGTGGCGAACATCACCGGGTCGCCCTTCTTCTGGGGCACGGCGACCGGCACCATCTCGTCGTCGAACTTGCCCTCGGCCCAGGCCTTGGCGGCGCGCTGGTGGCTGCGCGCGGCGTAGGCGTCCGACGCCTCGCGGCTGATCTGGTAGTCGCGGGCCAGGTTGTCGGCGGTCTCGATCATCCCCGAGATGACCCCGAAGCGTTCGATCGGCTGGCTCATCACCCGGCCGCGGGCCAGGCGGTCGTGCAGGGTGACCGAGCCCATCCGCGCGCCCTTGCGCATGTCGTTCGAGTAGTACTCGACGTTGCTCATGCTCTCGACGCCGCCGGCCACGACCACGTCGGCGACCCCGGTCTGGACCATCATGGCCGCGTCCACCACCGCCTGCAGGCCCGAGCCGCAGCGGCGGTCGAGCTGGTAGCCCGGCACCTCGATCGGCAGGCCCGCCGCCAGCGCCGACCAGCGCGCGATGCACGGCGCCTCGCCCGAGCCGTAGCCCTGGGCGAAGATCACGTCGTCGATCCGTTCGGGGTCGATCTTCGTCCGCGCCACCAGGTCCTTCAGCACCACCGCGCCGAGGTCGCCGGCAGTGATGTCGGACAGCGCGCCGAGGTACTTGCCGACGCCGGTGCGGATGGGAGAGACGATGGCGGCGCGCTTCATGATTTGCGGTCCCGAGGAATGGCTGCTGGCGGGCCGGCAAACTAGTGTTTGAAACGCCCAGGGGCAAACCGTTCGAGGCGCCTACTCGAATTCTTCCCAGGCGCCGTTCCGGCGCAGAAGCAGGCGATCGGTCAAGAAGGCGGGACCATCTCTTCGCGCGACCAGATTCCGAAGAGCGGGCAATAGCTCGGGCTCACTAAGCGGAACGATCACCAGTTCATCGCGCTCGACCGGCGCCACCACAAGATCACCGAGCGATGCGAGATCGGGATAGGTCCAGAATTCGTCGAGCAAGAGAATGCTCGCCGCCAAGCCAATGTCGCTTTTCACGCCCATCATTTTCCCAGGCCGAGGAGTTGGACGGAAGCTTCCAAGACGGTCGCGCAAGTTTGCCATCGCCCGCGCCCAGATGGCGTCGTCATCGAGACCCAGCTGACTACGCAGCGCAGCTGCCGTCATGAAGACGTAGGTCCGGGGCTTGTCGACTGTAACGACCGCGATCAGCGATCCGGGAAGCCGTTTCGAAAGCCCGCGACTTAGTTCGTCCTTGGTTTCAGGATCAAAAGTCTCGGGCCTCACGAGAACGATCAGCTCTTCCGGCGCCGCCGGCTCGGGCTCGGTGACGGCACGCTCGGCGATCTGCGCGACAATCGCCTCAAGTCCAAGCGGACGCTCGCGATAGTACTGATATGCGCGGCCAAGCGAGCTGTAGCCTCCTTCGCCGTATTCGATATCCGCATCACCGACGCGGTCGACCCTGAGCTCGGGTCTTCTGGTCAGCATCTCCGCGATCACCCGCTCCCGAAAATCACTCAGCGTCACCATCGGCTTGCGCGCCAACCCCAGGCGCTCCAGCAACGAACCCTTCCCCATTCGCCCCTCCGCGTGCTTTAGAACCCACCTCTAGCATCACCGGAACATATTGGGAACATGGACGGCAGCAGCGAAACCCTCGACACCAATTACCAGTCCAGGCTCAAGGTGGTGACCGAGGGCGAATGGGCCGGCTGGAACTACTATCCGGGCGGCGACCCGTTCGAGGACCTGGCCGGGACCTTCTATTGCCGGGTCGATGAGGCGGGCGCGCGGGTCAGCGCCTTCCGCGCCGAGCGCAAGCACATGAACGGCGGCATGTTCATGCACGGCGGCTGCGTCATGACCTTCGCCGATTTCAGCCTGTTCTGGATCGCCCGCGACGTGATCGAGGGTGGCAACAGCGTCACGGCCACCTTCAACTGCGAACTGGTGGGCACCGCGCGGATCGGCGACCTGGTGGAATGCCGCGGCGAGGTGGTGAAGGCCGGCCGCTCCATGGTCTTCGTGCGCGGCCTGATCAGCAATCTTTCGGCCGGCGGCGAACCGGTCGCCAGCTTCTCCTCCGTGCTGAAGAAGACCAAGCGGACGTGACCCCGGTCATCTTCTTCGACGCCGACGCCTACCTGATGACCGGCCCGAAGCTGATGGGCCGCCATTCCGCGGGCAACGGCTTCCTGCGCGCCGCGGTGGCCGCGGCGGCGGGCGAAGACGAGGCCATGACGGTGGCGGTGGCCAGCAACAGGGCGGTGCACGACTTCCGCGCCTTCGTCGCCGAAGCCGCGCCGGGATTGCGCCACCAGGTCATCTCGATCCACCGGCTGGACCTCACGGCGCAGGCGGGCCTGCTGTTCCGCGCCGACACCCAGCTGATCGATCACGCGCGGCTGCGGCTGCGCCAGGGTCCCGGCGCCTATGGGCTGTGCGGCCTGACCCACACGCTCGCCACCAAGGCGGTGATGGAGACCCTTTCGCGCCTGCCCTTCGAGCCGGTGACGCCATGGGACGCGCTGATCTGCACCTCAACGGTGGCGCGCGGCGTGGCCGAGCGGGTGCTGGAGGAGGCGCAGGCGCAGCATCGCTGGCGCGCCCGCAGCGATGGCGATGACCTGATGCGCCCCATGCTGCCGATCATCCCGCTGGGGGTGCACTGCGCCGACTACGATTTCAGCGCGGCGGACCGCGCCGAGGCGCGCGCGGAGCTCGGACTGGAGCCCGGCGTCATCGCCGCGCTGTCGCCCGGGCGCATCTCGATGAACGCCAAGGCCCATCCCTATCCGATGATGGCGGGCCTGCAGGCCGCGGCGCGGCGGACCGGCCGCAGGCTGGCTTTGATCATCGCCGGCCAGGCGGAGAAGCCGTCCACCCTGGAGATGTTCGTCCGTTCGGCGGCCGAGCTGTGCCCCGACGTCCAGGCGGTCTTCGTGGACGGCGCGGACGCCGCGCGTTTCCGGCGCAGCTGGGCGGCGGCCGACCTCTTCGTGTCGCTGTCGGACAACATCCAGGAGACCTTCGGCCTGACGCCGCTGGAGGCCATGGCCTCGGGCCTGCCGGCCTTGGTCAGCGACTGGGACGGTTACAAGGACACCATCCGCGACGGGATCGACGGCTTCCGCGTCACCACCTGGGCGCCCGGGCCGGGCGCCGGCGCGCAGATCGCCCAGGACTTCCAGAGCGGCGCCCTGACCTACGGCGAATACATGGCCCGCGCGGCCGGCGCGGTGGCGGTGGACATGGGCGTCCTGGCGCAGCGGCTGGACGCCCTGATCGGCGATGCGGACCTGCGCGCGCGGATGGGTGCGTCCGGCCGGGCGCGGGCGCGCGACACCTACGACTGGGCGGTGGTCTATCGCCAGTACCAGGCGCTGTGGGCCGAGCAGGAGGCGGTGCGCCAGCGGGCGCTGGCCGATCCGGCCACCCAGGCCTGGCTGGCCGCCGCGCCGCGCCGCAGCCCCGATCATCTGGGCCCCTTCGATGCGTTCGAGGCCTTCCCCACCCATCACGTGACCCTGGAGACCGTGGCCGCCCTGGGCGCCGTTGCCTCGCCCGAGGCCTATCGCCGGCTCGTCACCCAGGAGACGATCTCCCACTGGTATGTGGTGCCCGAGGTGTTCAACAACTTCCACCGCTGCCTGGCCGATGGCCCGCTGACCCTGGCCGAGCTGGCGGCGCGCAGCGGGATCGCGCCGCAGGCGACGCTCGAGGCGGTCGCGCGCCTGGCCAAGCTGGACGCCATCGCGCTCCGCACAAGCTGAGCTTTGTCGGCGGAACTGTCTCTGGACAGACGGCCTTGCCTGGGCCCCCATGGCCGCCCACATGGCGCCTAGGGAGACGCTCATGATCGAAGCCGCCTGCCATTGCGGCGCCGTGCGCCTGACGGCGCCGAGCCCGCCGGAGACGGTGACGGAGTGCAACTGCTCCATCTGCCGCCGCACCGCCGCGCGCTGGGCCTATTATTCGCCCACGGAAGTGACCCTGCCGAAGGCGGGCTCCACCCAGCCCTATGTCTGGGGCGACAAGATGCTGGCCCTGCACCGTTGCCGGACCTGCGGCGTCACCACCCACTGGCAGAGCCTGGACGGGTCCGTGGACCGCATGGGGATCAACACGCGGAACATGGAGGGGCTGGACTGGGACCAGATCCGCATCCGCCATCTCGACGGCGCCGACACCTGGACCTACCTGGACTGATCGCGTGATCCTCTCGGCGCTCGACCTTTCGCCGGTCACCGGCGACGCGACCCAGGCGCAGGCTGTGCGCGAGACGATCGAGGTGGCCAAGGCGGCCGAGCGGCTGGGCTACCACCGTCTGTGGCTGGCCGAGCACCACAACATCGACGGCCTGGGGTCGCCGGCGCCGGAAATCCTGATCGCAGCTCTGACCCAGGCGACCCGGACCATCCGCCTGGGCTCCGGCGGCGTCATGCTGGTCAACTACTCGCCGCTCAAGGTGGCCGAGGTGTTCATGGAGCTGGAGGCGCTGGCCCCCGGCCGCATCGACCTGGGCCTCGGCCGCGCGTTGGGGACCGACGCGCGCACGGGCGCCGCGCTGCGATCGGTCGGGTCCGAAGCCTTTCCCCAATACTTCCACCTGCTCACCACCTGGCTGCTGGACGCTGCCGGCAAGGCGCCGATCGGCGACGAGGGCCCGCTGCGCGATATCCACGCCAACCCCTCCGGCCCGTCGCATCCGGAGGTCTTCTTGCTCTGCACCCCGGAGGAGAGCGCCGCCTTCGCCGGCCAGATGGGGGTCGGCATGGTGTTCGCCGAGTTCATCGCCCGCACCGACGGCGGCCCGGCGGTGGCGGCCTATCGCAAGGCGTTCCAGCCCTCGCTGTTCCGGACCGAGCCCTGGGCCGGGATCGCCCTGATCGCCTATGCGGCCGAGACCGCGGAGCGGGCCTGGGCGGAGGACGCCCTGCGCCGCGCCGCCAACGTCTCCATGCTGTCCGGCCGGCGGCGCCGCTTCCCCGACCTGGCCGCGGCCCAGACCTTCCTGGCGGAGCATGAGGGGACGCCCGTCCGGGCCCTGGTCGAGGCGCGGACCATCGCCGCCGATCCCACCACGGTGCACGCGCGGCTGGCGGAGAAGGCCAGGACCGCCCAGGCCGACGAGGTGTTCGTCATGGCGACGGGCCCCTCGCTCGCCACCCGGATCCGCTCGCTGGAACTGATCGCCGCCGCCCATCCCACAATGGCCCACGGCCAGGTCCCCGCATGAAGCTCGCCGTCCTGGTCGCCGCCCTGCTGATCGCCGCCCCGCTTCCGGCGCTGGCCCGGCCGCTGTTCGCGCCCTGGATCGACGGGACCGGGGCGTCCGAGCCGCAGATGCAGGTCCAGCGCTGCGACGCCGACACCTTCGTCATCCGCCAGTCGGTGAAGACCAACTTCGAAGCGCCCTTCCTGTACCTGCTGTTCGGGAAGGACCGCGCCCTGCTGCTGGACACCGGCGCGGGCGGGCTGAAGGTGCGGCCGACGATCGACGGCGTGATCGCGGGCTGGCTGAAGGCGCACCATCGGACCTCGATCCCGCTGGTCGTCGCCCACAGCCACAGCCACGGCGACCACCGCATGGGCGATGCGGAGTTCAAGGACCGGCCGGACACCACGGTCGTCGGCTGGACCGCGCCGGAGGTCGCCGCCTTCTTCCACATCGACGCTTGGCCCAGCCAGATCGTCCCGTTCGACCTGGGCGGCCGCCGCCTCGACATCGTCCCGACGCCGGGCCACCACCCGTCGCACATCATGGTCTTCGACGAGAAGACCCGCCTGCTGCTGTCCGGCGACAGCCTCTATCCGGGGCGGCTCTATGTGCCGGTGAGCGACTTCGCCGACTACAAGGCCAGCATCGAGCGGGTGGTCGGCCTCACCCGCGACCGGCAGGTCAGCCACGTCCTGGGCGCCCACATCGAGATGACCACGACGCCGGGCCAGGACTACAAGCAGGCCGCGCCGACCCATCCCGCCGAGCACGCGCTGGAGCTGCCCTACGCCGACCTGTTGGAGCTGCAGGCGGCGCTGCGCCGGATGGGCGAGACGCCGACCCGCGACGTCCACCCCGACTTCATCGTCACGCCCCTGACGCCGCGGCCGGCCGCGCCCCGGGTCCCGAAGCCCGCCGGCTAGTCCGCCACCTTCCAGGCGCCGCCCTCTCGCACCAGGGTGGAGAAGCTGCCGTGCTCGGCGCCGAACACCACGGCGGTGTGCTCGCGGATCACGACGCGCTTGGTCACCTTCAGCTGCTTCAGCATCTCGCGGCCCATGGGTGCGGCCTGCTTGAACTGGTCCGGCGGGACGTTACGCAGGTTCGAGCTTTCGGCGGATACGGCCAGCGCCCCGGCCAGGTCGCCGCGGACGATGGCCTCGGCGCGGGCGATCAGCGCCTTCACCGGCTCACTGGCCGCCGCCGCCGGGCCTTTCAGGTCCGCCTGCACCGGATCGGTCGCCAGGGGCGCGTCGAAGGTGAAGGTCATGCCGTCGCTCTCGTAGGCGCCCGAGACGCGACCGCCCGAGACCTGGAAGCGCTTGAACAGGCCCTCGGAGTTGGAGAGCGAGCCGTTGGTCAGCGTCGCCTGCGGATCATCCGGCTTCGCCAGGATCACCATGTGCATCTGCGTCGGCGCCTTGGGCGCGAACTCGAGCATGATCCCATGCACCGCCTGCTTGCGGGCCAGGCCCGTCACCGGCGGGAAGACCACGCCGTAGAGCGCCTCGGGCGGCACCTCTTCCTGGCTCAGGACCAGGCGGACCTGCGGGCCGTCGTCCAGCAGACCCTCGGCGTTGTCCTGGCTCAGCGCCACGGCGTGGCGCAGCTCGATCGTCCCGGCGTCACCCTTGAAGGTTCCCGATGCGACGCCCGGGTCCAGCGCCAGGGCGGGCCCGGCGACGAGGGCCAGGACGGCGGCGAAGGCGGCAGCGCGCACGGCCATCGCCTCAAGCCTTCTGCGGCATGCCGGCCTTGGCCGCCGGGCGGGCGGACATGGCGGCATGCCAGCGCACCACATTGGGCAGGTCCTCCGGCGGCTTCACCTTGATCATCCGGGCGAAGTCCAGGCCGATGAAGGCCACGATGTCGGCGATGGTGATGCGGTCGGCGGCGATCCAGTCGCGCCCCTCCAGGCGGCGATCGAAGAACTTCAGCGCCCTCAGCGCGCTGTCGCGGCTGTATTCGCCCATGGCGGTGTTCTGCTGTTCCAGGGTCGCCATGGCCGGATGGGTGTGCCGCACACCGATCATCATCGGGTGGGCGACCATCAGCTCGGCGCGGCGCAGCCACATCTCGATGATGGCGATCTCTTCCGGCGTGCGGCCGAGCAGGTTGGGCTCGGGATAGCGGCTTTCGAGATAGCGGCAGATGGCGACGGACTCGCCGATCACCGTCCCGTCGTCCAGCTCCAGCGACGGCACCAGCGGCAGGCCGGCCTTGGCGACATATTCAGGCGCCCGCTGCTCACCCTGCATGAGGTTCAGGGTGACGATCTCGATGTCCTCGATCCCCTTCTCCGCCATGAACCAGCGGACCCGACGCGGATTGGGGGCGAGCAGGGTGTCGTAGAGTTTCATCGGGCGGACCCTCAGGGTTTGACGGGAAGATCGGCGGGCGGCCCGCTGGCGGGGTTGGGCGCCAGCGTCGGCTTCAGAACGGGCGCGGGCGCCGGGGCCGGCGGCTTCGGGGTGTGGGCGAACAGGCTGGTGAACATCACGCCGACCACCGAGGCGGTGAGGCAGGTGGCGAGGAAGCCGGCCATCATCGCCTTCCAGACCATCCCCATGATCTCGGCGCGGCGCTCGGGCGCGAGCACCGAATAGCCGGCGACGTTGATGCCCACCGAAGCGATGTTGGCGAAGCCGCAGAGCGCATAGGTCATGATCATCCGCGTCCGCTCGTCCAGCGCGGTGGTCGGGATGGCGCTCATCCGGATGAAGGCGGTGAACTCGGTCAGCACCAGCTTGACGCCCAGCAGCGAGCCGGCGGTCGGCGCGTCGGCCCACTTGATCCCCAGCGCCCAGGCCAGGGGCGCGAAGACGATGCCCAGGATGCGCTCCACCGAGATCGGCGCGCCGGCCACATTGCCCAGCATGCCCAGCAGACCGTTGACCATGGCCACCAGGGCCACGAACACGATCAGGGTCGCGGCCACGTTCAGCACGATGGAGAGGCCGTCGGACGTGCCCTTGATCAGGGCGTCGACCGAGCTGTCGTAGGTCTTGTCCTTCACGGCCTCGGCGTCGGCTTCCACCTCTTCGTCCGGCACGCGGGGCACCAGGATGCGGGCCAGCAGCACCCCGGCCGGGGCGGAGATGATCGAGGCGGTCAGCACATGGCTGGCGGCGTTCGGCAGCACGTCCTTCAGGATCGTGGCGTAGGCCACCATGGTCGAGCCGGAGACGCAGCTCATCCCCACCGCCAGTAGCATGAACAGCTCGGAGCGCGACAGGCTGGGCAGGTAGGAGCGGATGAAGATCGGCCCTTCCACCTGGCCCATGAAAACGGTGGCGGCGGTGGCCAGCGCCGGCGGGCCGCGCAGGCCCATGGTCTTGGAGAAGACGACGCCGAACCCCTGGGTGATCCAGCGCAGGATGCGCCAATGCCAGAGCAGCGCCGCCAGGGCGCAGACCACCAGGATCACCGGCAGCACCCGGAAGGCGAAGACGAACAGGGCGCCCGGGTTGGTCAGGTTGTAGCGCTGATCGCCGGAGCCCGCCAGGAAGCCGAAGACGAAGGCGACGCCCGCCTGGGTCGAGGACGACAGCCCGTCGACCGCATGGCCGACCTCCTGCAGGCCGGCGCGCAGGGCCGGCAGGCCGAACAGGGCCAGCACCAGCACCGCCTGCACCAGGACGGCGCCGATCGCCAGCTTCCAGGGAAAGGCGCGGCGGTTTTCCGACAGGGCCCAGCAGATCCCGATGGCCAGGGCGACGCCCACCAGGCTCTGCGCATTCTCAAGACCGAACATCGATGACAACCCCAGCCGGCCGCGATTCCGGCCACCCCGCGCCGATAGAGGGCCAGATGGGCGGGCGGCGCAAGTTTGCGGCCTGCGGGATCGAGCGGGTTCTGCTAGGCTCCAAGGCTCAGAACGACGGGCGCCGGCCTCGTGTCAGGACGCCCGCGAGCATAGGGAGCTGGGCGATGAAGACGGGCGTCTGCGTGACGGTGCTGGCGGTTGCGTTGGGGTTGGCGGGAGCGGCCGCGGCCGCCGATGCGGCGCCTCCGAAGGCCAAGGCCTATTCGCCGCCACGGACGCCGTCCGGCCATCCGGACCTGACCGGCGTCTGGTCCAACGCCTCGGTCACCAACCTCACCCGCGCACCGGGCGTGACCAAGCTGGCCGTCGGCAAGGAAGAAGCGGCCAGGCTCGCCAAGGACAGCCCGTTCCAGAAGCTGGCGGCCGCCGAGCAAGGCGCCTCCAACCTCGACGACAACCTGCTGAAGGACGGCAACAGCGACCGCGGCTACAACACCTTCTGGATCGACCCGGGCCAGAGCCTGGCCAATGTGAAGGGCGAGTACCGCACCTCCTGGATCGTCGAACCGGCCAATGGCCAGCTGCCGCTGTCGGACCAGGGCCGGAAGCTGCTGGGCGAATACCGCAAGGACCGCGCCGACCACCTGTTCTACGGGCCGGAGTACCTGCCGGTGTCGGAGCGCTGCCTGATCGGCTTCACCGGCGCCGGCGGCCCCGGGATGCTGAACACCATCTACAACAACAACTACCAGATCGTCGAAACGCCGGACGCGATCGTGATCGACGTGGAGATGGTGCACGACGCGCGCGTTATCCCGCTGTTCAAGGACAAGGCTGCGGCCCAGGCCCATCACCGCCCGGCCAGCATCTCGCCCTGGCTGGGCGACAGCGTCGGCTGGTGGGAGGGCGACACCCTGGTGGTCGAGACCGTCCACGTGAACCCGGAGCAAGGCCGCACCGGACCGATCTATCTCTCCGACCAGGGCCAGGTGACCGAGCGCTTCACCCGCACCTCGCCGACCCAGATCTTCTACCGCTTCGAGGTCTCCGACCCGGTCTACTACACCCAGGCCTGGGCGGCGGAGGAGAGCCTGAACGCCCGCAAGGAGAACGTCTACGAATACGCCTGCCACGAGGGCAACTACGCCATGGCCGGCATCCTGGGCGGGGCCCGCAAGCAGGAGGCCCAGGGCATCAAGCCGACCATGGGCCCCGGAATCTTCGGCACCCCGATCCCGGAGAAAAACAAGGGCGGCGAATAGCTTAGGCCAACCCTGGCGGGCATTACGAAGGTTTAATCCCGAAAATCGCATCCGCCGCGCAGGTCGGCGGTCTCTCACGGTTGAACGCACAATCCGGCGGCTTGGGGCCCGCTGGAACGATCCCCATCCTCGTTTTCAGAGGGGGCGGGATCGGACGGGCCCAGCACAGGCGACCGGACCATCCCATCGCGTTCGGACCGGAGAGGACCATGTCGCTGGCGCTGGCCACCCTGCTGTACGAATGGAAGCGCTACAGCGCCGCCATGGTGGCGCTGGCCTTTTCGGGCCTCCTGATCCTGGCCCAGGTGGGCATGTTCACCGGCATCGTGAAGGGCATCACCGCCACCATCGACCGGTCGCGCGCCGACCTGATGGTCCTGCAGCCGAAGAACGAGAGCCTGATCAACTCCGGCCCGAACGGCCTGCCCCAGCGGGTCCAGCCGCTGATCTACCTGAACCCCGAGGTGACCGAGGTCGAAAGCCTCGACGGCGACGGCGCGCGCTGGGTCAATACGCCCGAGCCCGGCAAGAAGGCCGTGGTCACCTACGTCAACATCTTCGACGTCGATCCGCGCCCCGGGTCCGTGACCCTGCCCACCGACTATCCGGAATCGATCCGGCTGGCGCTGCTCGAGCCCTATGCGGTGATCCTGGACAAGACCGCGCTCGCGCGGCTGGGCACCAAGCTGGGCGCCGAGGCCACCCTGAACGGCAAGACCGTCCATGTGCGCGGCATCCTCGAGAACTATCCCAACGTCGACCAGCCCACCGTCTACATGTCGCGCGACACCCTGCGGCTGTTGGGCATGGGCCCCAAGAACGGCAAGACCGGGCCCCTGATGGTGCGCATCAAGGATCCGGCGCGGGCCGAGCAGGTGCGCGACCAGCTGAACGCCGCCAGCCACGGCGCCTACAAGGTCTGGACCAAGCCCGACCTCGCCGCGGCCAACCAGAAGGCGCTGATGGGCGAGCAGATCATCGGCATCTTCCTGGGCTTCTCGCTGTTCCTGGGCCTGCTGATCGGCGTCGGCATCACCTCGCAGACCCTGCGCGGCGCGATCCTGGCCAGCATCAAGGAGTTCGCCAGCCTCCGGGCCCTGGGCGTCTCCATGGGCTCGCTGTCGAAGATCGTGCTGGAACTGGCGCTGTGGGTCGGCGTCGCCGGCATGATCGCCACGGCCGTCTTCACCGGCGGGGTCTACCTGCTCGCGACCAACTTCGGCATGCCCATGGGCTTCCCGACGCCCTGGGTGATCACCGTCGTCATCCTGCTGCTCACGATCTCGATCCTCTCGGGGATTTTCTCCCTGGGCGTCCTGAAGCGTAGCCAACCCGCGGACCTGCTGCGATGAGCTCTGCCAGCGAACACGCCATCAAGGCGCATGGCCTCTACAAGCGCTTCAAGACCGGCCGCACCCACATCGAGGTGCTGAAGCGGGTCGACTTCGACGCCCTGCACGGCGACGTGACCATGGTCATGGGCCCGTCCGGCTCCGGCAAGTCGACCCTGGTCGCCTCGCTCTCCGGCCTGCTGAAACCCGACGAAGGCCAGGTCGCCGCTTTGGGTCAGGACCTCTGGGGCCTGAAGCAGGGCAAGATCGACCGCTTCCGCCTGGACCACTGCGGCTTCATCTTCCAGGGCTTCAACCTGTTCTCGGCGCTCACCGCCCTGCAACAGGTGGAGATCGTGCTCAAGTACCAGGGCGTGCCCAAGGGCGAGGCGCGCCGCCGGGCCGCCGACGCGCTGACCGAAGTCGGCCTGGAGCTGCGCATGAACTCGCGGCCGGCCGAGATGTCGGGCGGCGAGAAGCAGCGCGTCGCCATCGCCCGGGCGCTGGCCAAGCAACCCAAGCTGCTGTTCGCCGACGAGCCGACCAGCGCCCTGGACGGCGAGAACGGCCAGGTGGTCATCCGCCTGCTGCAGCGCGCCGCGAAACAGCACGGCGCCGCCGTGGTCTGCGTGACCCACGACCCGCGCCTGGAGGCCT